>NZ_JBHWIJ010000162.1:0-18564 GCF_042732255.1 Kitasatospora sp. NPDC059803
CCCGCTCGATCCCACCCACACCCCCGCCGCCGTCCGCCGCGCGACTCCTCTCTCTATACCACCCGCGCCGACCCCCCTGAGTACTACACACCCCGCGAACCGGGCCAGGGCCGTGGCGACGGCGTCGTCGGTGGCGATGGTCTCGTCGACCGTCAAGGTGCCGTCGGCGAGCGAGTAGCAGGCGTAGCCGTCCGGGACACCGCCGGCATCCCGGTGGACGGCGACGTAGCGCGACGCCGAGGAGACCGGGGGCCGCCCCGCGCCCAAGGCCCACCAGCGGTGCGGCCGGGACAGCGCGCCGGGCTGCGTGCGGCGGTACCGGTCGTAGACCGCTTCCAGGATCTCGCCGCACTCGGCACGCCGCAGCAGCTCGATCGAGCCGGTGTCCGGGCCGGCCTCCGGGGTGTCGGCCGGGGTGTCGGCTGTTCCGCGTGCCCGGGGGAGGGCGAAGGCGGCCCGGTGGCGCGGCACCGTCAGCCGCTGCGTGTAGGTCGCCGGTCCGTAGCCGAACCTGCGGTAGATCACGGCCTCGGAGGCCAGCAGTACGGAGAGGAACTCCCCACGGGCCCGAAACCCGGCGAGCTGGCGCCGCATCATCGCGGTGAGCACGCCCTGGCGCCGGTGCGAGGGCAGGACGCCGACGCCGGTCACCCCGCTGGTGGGGACGATGGCCTCACCGGGCAGGGTGAGCTCGAAGGTGTACGCGCCGGCGGTGCCGACGGGCCGCCCGTCCGCCGTCACGGCGAGCAGGTTGCGGTCCATCTCGGTCGCCGACCACCAGAGCCCGCCGCCGTCGGTCGGGGTTTCCGGGAAGAGCCCGAACGCGGCATGGAGCGTGTCGACGTAGACGTCGAGGTCCTGATCGGTTGTCGGACGGATCTCCATTGCTGCCGCTTCCTCCCCTGGATGACGACGGCACCACGGCTCGTGTGCCTCGCCACAGTGCAGCGTTGACCCGTGGCCCGGTCAAGCGAATTACGCTCCGGCCCCGGAGCTGTGCCCCGGGTCGTTCGGGTTCTCGGCCGGACTGTTTCCAGGGCGGCTCCTGGGGCCTTCCGCGGGCCGCTCGTCCTCCGGTGGTGCCCCGACGCCCTCCAGGGTTTCGCGGACGCTGCCCGGCATCGCCGGGTGGCGGCCGATCACGATCACCCCGACCACGATGGCCAGCAGTCCGGCGGACTGCCAGGCCAGCGCACCCGGCGTCACCCGCAGCCGGTCGCCGAGGAAGCCGACCGCGCAGGCGATCCCGGACAGCGGTTGGGCGGCGGTCAGTGCCGGCAGGGACATCCGCAGCGGCGCGGCCTCGAAGGCGCTCTGCACCAGCAGCAGCCCGACCACGCCCGCCGCCACCACCGCGTACGGCTGCCAGCTGCGCAGCACCGCGTCCAGTCCGCTGTGGTCGAGGCGCTGGGTGGTGGTGCGGGTCAGCGCGTCCTGGAGGCCGTAGAGCAGGCCGGCGGCGAGGGCCAGCAGGGTGGCCTCCTCGAACAGCGGCAGCCGCCGGGCCAGCGAGACCAGCAGCAGGGTCAGCCCGACCACCGTGCCGACCACCAGCCAGTGCCGCAGTTCCCCGGCGGGCGCACCGCCGCCGGTGGGCCGGCCGGCCACGATGAACGCCGTCACCCCGAGGCCGAGCAGCAGCACCCCGACCCAGCCCGAGCGGCCGAGGGTCTGGCGGGTCAGCACCCGGGAGAGCGCCATGGCGAACAGCAGGTTGGTCGCGAGCAGCGGTTCGACGAGCGAGACTTCGCCCTGGTTGAGGGCGAGCGCGGACAGGATCAGTCCGCACACCATGAACCCGGTGCCGAGCAGCCACTCGGGCATCCGCATCAGGTCCAGGAGCAGCCGCCAGTGCAGCAGGTCGGCACGGGGCGCCCGCTGCGCCGCGTGCTGCTGGAGGACGAAGCCGAGGCCCAGGCAGCAGGCGGCGCCGAGGGCGAGGAGGAAGACCGCCACGGAGGGACCACCCGGTTGTCACTGCCCGCGCCGCGCCGGCGGGTCCGGGTTCGGTCGGCGGTCGCGGCGCGCTTTCGTCAGCGTACCGCCGGGTCGGCGGCGGGGCCCGGTCGGCGGCGAGGAGCAGGCGGGGAGCAGGCAGGGAGCAGGCGGGGCCGGGAGCTCCGGGGCGGGGGAGCTGGTTCCGGGGGCCGGGCCCGCAGCCCCGGGCCGGGCCCGCTTGCCGCCATGGGTCGGACGGGCGCACGCTGGTGTGAGCGGCCGCCACGGCTCACCGTCCGTGCCGGTCCGGACAGGCGCGAGGGGGCCGCTGCCAGGAGGTGTGGCATGCACAACCAGTGGGACGTGGAGCTGAGCTTCGAGGAAGACGGAGTGCACACGGCGTGCGAGGCCAGGTTGACCGGTGCGCGGGCGCCGGGCCTGCGCGCCCACGGGGAGTCGATGAAGAGCACGGACGACCGCCCGCTCGCCAGGATCGGTGAGGAGGTCGCGGCCTCCCGCGCCCTGGAGGAGCTGTCCCGCAAGCTGCGGGCGCAGGCCACCGGGGAGATCGACGACGAAGGACACCGCCCGGGGTACCTGATCTACTGATCCCCGCCGCCGCCGCGCTTGCGCGGGGCGGCTCGGGGCCACGCGGACGTCAGGACCAGGGGTTGGCCGGCTGGTCGTTGATCGCCGTCCAGAACCGGGTGCCCGCCGGGAGGGTGCCGGCCGCCCAGAGCGACCAGCCCTGCCCGTCGTGGAACTCGGCCATTCGCCAGTCGGCGCCGAAGGAGTCCTCGCAGAGCCCGTCGGCGTCGTCCCGGCTGGTCAGGTCGGACCCGGCCGTCGGGGCCGTCGCGGCGACCTCCCCGCCCGCCCAGCTGTGGAAGCCGGCGGTGGGGATCCCGGTGGGGGCCGGGCGGCCGTCCTGGTGGAGGCAGAGCACCGGCAGTTCGGTGTCGGCGGAGGTGTCCCCGAGGTAGGGGTTGCTGGCGCCGTCGGTGCCGACGTGCACCACACCGGCGCGCTGATCCAGGGCGGTCCAGGTCAGCCCCGGGTGTTCGCCCGCCGAGGCGGCGACGGCCGGCCCGTCGCGGTCCACGGCGAACGCGCTGCCCGGGGTGGCGGCCAGCGCGGTGAGCGCGAGCACCGCTGCGGGGGCGAGGCGTCGGACGAACGTGGGCATGGCTGCTCCAGGGAGTGGTGGGCCGACGTGGCGACGCCAGTCTGCCAGCGTCAAGTCGAGTGCGGTACAAGGGATTTGGCGACACTGGTGAGTTCGGGCCAATCCGTCGCCGGCGGCTTGCGCGCAGCGGCCGGGCCGGTTCGGCGCGGGCGTGGCGTCCGTGCCGTCCGAACGGTCCCGCCGTCAGCCGCGGGAGGCGGCGAGGAATCCGGTCAGCCGGGCGTTGACCTCCGCCGCGCCCGCCATGGGCAGGTGGTGGTGCGAGAGGCCCGGCAGGACGGCGACCGTCGCCTCGGGCAGGGCGCGGCGGGCGGCCTCGGCGACCCGGGGGGCGTGGTGGGTGCGGCTGTGTTCGGCGAACAGGGCGAGGGTCGGGGCGGTGAGGGAGCGCAGCCGGTCGAGGCCGGGGCGGGGGCCGGTGATGACGCGGGTGGCGGGGAAGTCGGCGTATCCGAGGGCGTAGACCTCGCGCCAGCCGGGGTCCGGGCGAGGGCCGTCGCCGGTCTCCCAGTCGAGGTAGGAGCGGGCCCGGGTGGCGGTGCGGCGGGGGAGGAAGAGCGGCAGGGCGTGCAGCAGGTAGTCGGGGCGGAAGCCGGCGAAGCACTGGGTGGGATCGAGGAGGGCGAGCCGGCCGACCCGGGCGGGCGCGTGCAGGGCGTACTCCAGGGCGATCCAGCCGCCGTAGGAGTGGCCGCAGAAGTCGGCCCGGGGGAGGTCGAGTCGGTCGAGGACGGTGTCCAGCCAGCCGAGCAGCCCGGGGACGCCCGCGAGTGGGGCGCCGTCGTGGACGCTGCGGCCCGGGTCGCCGATGAGGTCGGGGGCGAGGACGCGGTGCCCGGCGGCCGTCCACGCGGCGACGTTGGCGAACCACATGGTGGAGGTGGCGCCGCCGCCGTGCAGCAGGACGAGGGGGCGGCCGTCGGGAGGGCCGCAGGCGTTGATCCGGGTGGTGCCGTGGGCTGTTCGGACGGTGAGGTGCTCGACCGGGACGGGCCAGCGGGCCAGCAGCGCGTCGTAGGCGGTGAGGAAGGCGGCGGTGCGGGTGGGGGAGGGCGTGGTGCGGGCGGACATGATGGGCCTCCGCGGGGGTGTAAGGAGGCACCCGACCGATCTGCGGGCGCTGATCCGTCTGTTGGGCGCCTCCCGGGCCGGCCGGGCGGTGCCCCCGGGCCGGCTCGGGAAGGCGTTGCGGTTGGACTCGGCGGGCACCACCGGTCTGGTGGAGTGACCGGCGGGGCGTCAGAACCAGGTCTCGCCGTAGTGCGGCCCGGGGTGGTCCTCGCGCAGCAGGCAGATGTTGGGGTCGCGCGGCGGCTCCGGCCCCTCGTGCGGGCCGACGGCCGGGCAGCGCGGCCCGACCTCGACCAGGTACTCGGGCCAGGACGCCCAGTGCAGGTCGAAGCCGACGCCCTGGACCAGCGCGGAATGGGTGCCGCCGTGCCCGCCGGCGAGGTCGCAGCGCAGGCGCGGATCGATCAGGAAGGCGCCGCGCGGAACGGTGTTGTAGTGGTCCACGTCCGTCTGCGGCAGCGTGACGACGGACGGACAGTGGTGGAACTCTGCGGAACGAAGGTCCGGTTGGCTCATGGCCGCCAGCATTCCACCGGGAGCCCGGCGAGGGCCCCGGTTCCCCGCTTTTGTACGGCTCGCGGGTGACAACTGTCGTGCCGTGTACGGGTGGCCGTCACCTCTCCGGAAGGCTCCGGCTACGCGGCGAGGGACCAGCTGATCACCGACAGGGTCGCCATCGACGCCAGGGTCGACCAGAGCACCGAGTCCCGGGCGAGCCCGGTGCCCTGCCCGTACTCGCGGGCGTAGACGTAGACGTTCTGCGCGGTGGGCAGGGCGGAGAAGAGCACCACGGTGAGGAGTTGGTGCGCAGGGAGGTGGAGCAGCGGGCCGGCCACCGCGAAGGCGACCAGCGGCTGTATCAGGGTCTTGACCGCGACGGTCAGCCCGACCTCGGCGTGGCGCGAACGGCCGGTGGCCGGCGGGCGGTTGTGCAGCGACATGCCGAGGGCGACCAGGGCGGTCGGCACGCCGGCGCCGCCGAGCAGCTCGCAGGAACGGTTCAGCTCGGCGGGCAGGTGCAGCCCGCCGGCGGAGGCGGCGGCGCCGAGCGCGGTGGCCAACAGGATGGGGTTGCGCAGCGGCAGGGTGAGCAGGGCCCGGCGGCCGGCCGCGCCGCCGTCGAGGACGGCCAGCACCGCGGGCGTGACGACCAGGATCTGGAACAGCACCACCGGCGCGACGAAGGAGGCGTCGCCGAGGAGCTGCATCGCCACCGGGATGCCGAGGTTGGCCGAGTTGACGTACCCGCAGGCCATCGCGCCGATCGCCAACTCGCCGGTCTTGCGCCGGAACAGCAGGCGCCCGGCGAGCAGCCCGAGGCCGATCGAGACGACGGTGCCTGCGGTGAAGGCGAGCATCGAGGGGTTGGCGAAGTGGTCCAGCGGGGTGCGGACGATCATCAGGAACAGCGAGGCCGGCATCGCCACGTGGAAGACGAACCGGTTGAGCACCGGCTCCGCGTGCGGCCCGAGCAGCCCGGTCCGGCCGACCAGGTAGCCGATCCCGGTCAGCGCCCAGATCGGGGCGAATCCGGACAGCAGGGGGTGCAGGGATGGCATGGTTCCTCGGATCGCTCGGACGGTCTGCCAGGTGGGCCGGGGGTCTCCCGCCCCGGGGCAGTAAACCAGTGAGCGTGAACGGGCAGACCACGGGCCTACGATGAGCCGATGGAGCCCGAGAACGCGCCGACGGAACCCGAGTACCTGAGCCTGGCCGAGGTGGAGGCGATCGCCCGCCGCGCGCACGAGGGGCAGGTCGACAAGAACGGCCACCCGTACGGCGAGCACATCGCGGCGGTCGCGCACGGGACGGCCGCGCGCGGTGGCAGCGACGCCCAGATCGCGGCGGGCTGGCTGCACGACACCGTCGAGGACGACCGGCTGAGCCGGGAGTGGCTGGCGGGGGCCGCGCTGCCCGGGGCCACCAAGACGATCGTGGACGCGCTCACCCGCCGCCCCGACGAGCCGGTCGAGGCGTACACCGCGCGGGTCCTGGCCACGCCGGGCGCGCTGCTGGTCAAGCGGGCCGACCTCGCCCACAACTCGGACCCGGCCCGGCTGGCCGCGCTGGACGTCGCCACCGCCGAGCGGTTGGCCGCCAAGTACGCGCGGATGCGGGAACTGCTCGGGCTCACCGGCGAGCTCTGAGCGGCGGGGCGTGGCCCGGGCTGGGCGAACCAGGAGCAGGCTGGGCGGACGGCGGGGCGGGTCGGGCGAGCCGGGGAGTGGGCTGGGCGAGCCGGGGCGCGGGCTGGGCGAACCGCGGGAGGCGCCGCGCGACCTGCGAGAGGTGTGCGCGAACCACGAGAGGGCCCGGGCCCCGCGGAACGCGCGGGCCCGGGCCCTCTGGGGTCACCCCGGTGATCCCTGTCCGACCCCCGGGGTGAGGGGGGAGTGGTCAGGATGCGGGTGGAGTCCGGTGAGCCGAGGTGGTCGGCTTAGTACCAGTGGTTGGCCTGCCAGAAGTTCCAGGCGGCGTTCGGGCTGCCGTAGCGGGAGTTCATGTAGTCCAGCGCCCACTTGATCTGGGTGGTCGCGTTGGTCTTCCAGTCGGAGCCGTGCGTCGCCATCTTGGAGCCCGGCAGCGCCTGGGCCAGGCCGTACGCGCCCGAGCTGGCGTTGGTCGCGGTCACGTTCCAGCTGGACTCGTGGGCGATGATCTGGCTGAAGGAGGCCAGCTGGTTCGCCGGGACGATCTGGGCGGCCACGGCCTGCGGGGACAGGGTGGCGGCGTTCGCGGTGGCGGGCAGCACACCCGCGCCCAGGGCGGTCAGACCGGCGGCGCCAGCGAGAATCGCGGCGGAAGTGCGCATACGGAGCTTGAAAGTGGGCATCTAGAACAGGACCTCAATCAGGTTGGGCCGGGTCACGCCCCGCCTTGGACCACGGCCGGACAGGGGCCGAAACGGTCGTGGGGCGTGACCTGGCAGTAAGTCGCTACCGGCGGGACAGGTGCCGGTGCGGCTGACGACTGAGCCATTGTTGGCATGCCGGATCGGGCGTCGCCAAGACCCCCTTGTTACGACCCCCGGTCGTACGGGTGGCGGCCGCCGTGGATTCGAAGGGTCGGCTGCGCGGGGCGCGCCGACCGGTCGTGACCTGTGCGAACACCCCGTCGGCAGGCTGTGGCGCGGGTGCCCGGAAGCTGCCACTATCGCCCGTCGTGGACCGCATTCCGGTGTGAGCGCACTCACCGTTTGGGCCGCTGCGGCCGTCACCCGCCGGTCTGCGGCCGGCACGTTGGGTACAGACGATCTCGCCCCCGTTGAGACCGGCGCCACACCCGCTGGGGCCCGGGGGAGACCGTCGGGCTGCGGCGGAGATCGACGGCCCCCACCAGGGGTTCAGCGGCGGTCGCCGACGTTCAGCGGAGATCGCCGAGGCGGCGGTGACGCAGTGCCCGCGCCGCGAGGCGGTCCGGCTCCGGCAGCGCCGCCAGCCCGCCGAGCGCGGCACCGACCGCCCGTCCGAGCCGTGCGCAGAACGCCTCCGGCTCGTCCGCCGCGTCCGGCCGCTCCTCGACCACCTCGTCCACCAGCCCGACCTCCGCCAGGTGGCCCGCGCCGATGCCCTGGGAGCGGGCCAGCTCGGCGGCGTGCCCGCCGTCCCGGTGGACGATCGCGGACGCGCCCTCCGGCGGCAGTGGCGCCAGCCAGGCGTGCCCGGCGGCGAGCACCCGGTCGGCCGGGAGCAGCGCCAGCGCGCCGCCGCCCGAGCCCTGGCCGAGCAGCACAGCCAGGACGGGCGTGCGCAGCGCCAGCAGGGTGGTCAGGCAGTGCGCGATCTCGACCGCGATCCCGTCCAGCTCGGCCTGCGCGGACAGTTCGGCCCCGGCCGTGTCCACGACCGTGACCAGTGGCAGCCCCAGCTGCTCCGCGACCCGCGCGGTGCGCCGGACGGCCCGCAGGTCGGCGGCGGTGAACGGGCGCTCGTGCTCCGGGGTCTGCCGCTGCTGGCCGACCACCAGCACCGGCCGACCCCCGAGGACGGCGAGGGCGCGGACCAGCGCGCCGTCCCGCCCGCCGGGGGCGTCCAGCAGCACCAGTTCCTCGGCGGTGTGGCGCAGCAGCTCGCGGGTGCCCGGGCGGTCGGGGCGACGGGTGCGGCGCACGGAATCCCAGGCGTCGGGGCGTTCGGCGGTCTCGTCGGCGGTCTCGTCGGCGGTTTTGTCGGGGGTGTGGTCGGGGGTGTGGTCGGGGCCGGGGCCGGGAGCGCCGGTGCCGCCGGCGTCGGCGCTGCCCGGGGCGGGCGCGGTGGTGGCGAGCACGGCGAGCGTGCGGCGGACCAGCTCGCGCAGCTCCTGCGGCGGCACGACGGCGTCCACCAGGCCGCGCCCGGCGAGCGTCTCCGCCCGCTGCACGTCCGGGGGCAGTTCCACGCCGCGCAGCTCCTCGTACACGCGCGGGCCGAGGAAGCCGAGCCGGGCGCCCGGCTCGGCGAACACCAGCTGGCCGAGCGTGCCCCAGGAGGCGAAGACCCCGCCCATGGTCGGGTTCCGTAGATAGGTGAGATAGGGGAGACCGGCCGCGCGGTGCGCCTGGACGGCGGCGGTGATCCGCAGCATGCACAGGAAGGCCGCCGACCCCTCCTGCATGCGCGTCCCGCCGGAGACGGGCAGGGCGAGCAGCGGCAGCCGCTCGGCGGTGGCGCGCTCGACGGCGCGGGTGATCCGCTCGGCGGTGGCGACGCCGATCGAGCCGCCGAGGAAGCCGAACTCGGAGGCGACCAGCGCCACCGGTCGCCCGCCGACCAGGCCGGCACCGGTGAGGACGGCCTCGTCGAGACCGGTGCGTGCGCGGGCCCGGTCGAGTGAGGCGCGGTAGCCGGGGTCGGCGGGCGGGCCTGCGGGCGGGTCGGTCGGCGGGTCGTCCCAGCCCTGGAAGGCGCCCGGGTCGACCAGCAGTCCGATCAGCTGCCGCGCGGTCAGCGGCGCGCCCGTGCCCGTTCCCGCACTCGGGCTCGGGTGCGCTCCCGCGCCCGTTCCCGTGCCCGTTGTCCCCGTGTTCATGCCCACCCCGTCAGCGGTCGTTCCGGCCCGACATGATCCGTCACTCTATGCGGCGCGACTGGAGCGGGGAGCGAACGTGAGGAAGCTGTGAGGAGGCCGACAGCGGTCAGGTCGCTAGTTCGACGGCGGTCGACCCATGGGGTGTCCGGGCGGTTCGTGGACGGCTCCGGCGGGGCTCGGGCCGGGGTCGGGATACGGCTCAAGTCGCTGGTCAGGCAAGTGAGTTACCCGTCGGTTAATAGTTTGTCGCAGGGCTTCCGGAGTTGTCGGTGGCTGGTCACACTGGTGGACATGACCCGCACTCTACGCGCGTGGAAGACCCGCGCTGCCGCCGTCACCGCCGTCGCCCTGATGACCCTCGCGCCCGTCGCCGTCGCCACCGAGGCGCACGCCGACGTGAGCGGCACGGTGTGTCTGTCCACCCTCCCGCCCGAGGCGACCGACACCCTCAACCTGATCGCCACCGACGGGCCGTTCCCGTACTCCCAGGACGGCGTCGTGTTCCAGAACAGGGAGCACGTCCTGCCCGGCCAGTCCTACGGCTACTACCACGAGTACACCGTCATCACGCCCGGTGCCCCGACCCGCGGCACCCGCCGGATCATCACCGGCCAGGCGACCCAGGAGGACTACTACACCGGTGACCACTACGTCACGTTCTCGCTGATCGACCAGGGCTGCTGACACGCGCCCCACGCCCCTCCCGGCCCCGGCGCACGTCTCCGCCGGGGCCGCCGGGCCCGCAGGAACGCCAGGGGCGACCCCCGCCCCGGCGGCCCGCCGCGACCGGCCTCAGAGCTCGGACGGCCCCCAGGCGTCCACCACCAGCTCGTCCCCGACCCGCAGCGTGCCGGGCCGCAGTACCGCGAACTTGCTGCCGAACGCGACCCCGCCGCCCGCCGCCCGGCGGTAGCCGGCCAGCGTCCGCAGCGGCTCCGGACCGGCCTTGGCGCCCGTCGACTGGTCGACCAGCGTCACCGAGCAGCGGATCGCGAGCTTGGCGTAGGCCAGCTCGGCGCCGCCCACGGTGATCCGGCGGGTCAGGTCCTCGGTGTGCGGTTCGTCCCAGCCGTCCACCACCACGTTCGGGCGGAACCGGTCCACCGACATGGGGAGTTCGCCGCTCAGCGCGTTGAAACGCTCCAGCGACGCACGGGACAGCAGGTGCACCGCGCAGCTGTCGGCGTAGCCGGACGTGCCCGGTACCAGCCCGTCGGACACCCGGTCGTGCTCCGGCGGCACCCGGACCAGGCGGCTGCGGACACCCAGCACCCCGGACAGCCAGCCGGCCACCTCCTCGCCCTGGTCGATCCCGAAGAACGGGGCGCCGAACAGCTGCACCGCCCGGCGCGGGCCCTCGGTGTCCACGGTGACGGTCACCGGCTCCACGCCCGGGGCGTCGAGCGTCAGCCGGCGGCCGTCCTCCCCGACCGTCGGGCGGACCGTGGCCAGGAGGCGGTCCCGGCGCTGGGAACGGAACACCCCGTCCTCGTCCACCACCATGAACGCCCGGTCGTGGGCCAGCCCCGCCGGAGTCAGCTCCGCGCGCGCCACCTCGACCCCGGCACACCCCTTCACCGGGTAGTACCGCAACTCCACCACTTCGGCCATGGCCGCCCCCTCGACTCACCGCGGCCCCTCGCGGGCCGCCGCGGACCCCGTGCGGAATCAACGCCTCCGTAGGGTAGTTGACCGCCCCCCGACCGCCGCCCAACCGCCCGCCCCCGGGATTGCTAGGGTCGGGACATGGCACCGAGCAGCGCGAACCCCCCGGGACGGCTCCGGCGCGACGCCCAGCGCAACCGCGATCTGCTGCTCGCCGCCGCCCGCGGCATGTTCTCCCGGCACGGCCTCGACGTCCCGCTGGACCAGATCGCCAAGGAGGCCGGCGTCGGCAACGCCACCCTCTACCGCCACTTCCCGACCCGTGAGGCGCTGATCGGCGAGGTGTTCGCCGACGCCGCCGTCGGCCTGGCCGGGGCCGGTGAGGAAGCCCTCGCCGCCGCGGACGCCTGGACCGCCCTCGAACGCTACTTCGAGCGCATCTTCGAACTCGTCGCCGCGGACCGGGGCATCAACGACCTCGTCACCCAGGCCATCCCCACCATCCCCGGCATGATCGAGATCAGCCGCCGGAACGCCGCCACCGTCGGCGCCCTCATCGCCCGCGCCCAGGACCAGGGCACCATGCGGCGCGACGTGGTCGCCATGGACCTGCTCTTCCTGCTCGGCCCGCTCTGCCGCGCCCTGCCCGCCACCACCGACCTGCGCCCCGACCTCTGGCGCCGCTACCTCGCACTGCTCCTCGACGGCTTCCGCGCCCAGGCCATCCACCCGCTGCCCGTCCCCCCGATCGGCGAGGAACACCTCGACCGGATGTTCGCCGACCTCTGGGAAGCCGAACCACCCGGGGCGTAGGCGAGCTGCTCCACGCCGTAGCGGCCCCGGAGCATCAGGGACACGTACGGAACGCCCGCGCGCGCGTCAGAGGCGTGTCAACGGGCGCCGGAGGTGCGGTGCCGGCCCGCTTTGCTGGAGGACGACAGCACGGCACGGCGGTACGGACCGAGAGGCGGGGCGAACCATGGCGGACAGCGAGATATCCGGCGCGGACGAGGCAGCGGAGCGGGCCGACCGCGCGGGCCGGATCGTCGTCGGCGTCAGCGGCTCGCTCGGCAGCCTCGCCGCCCTCCACCACGCCGTCGCCGAAGCCCACCGCACCGACGCCGAGGTCCTCGCCCTCCTCTGCTGGACCTCACCCGGCGAAGAGATCGGCTACCGCCGCACACCCTGCCCGGCCGCCATCACCGCAGGCCGCGACGCCGCCGTCGCCCGGCTCCGGCAAGCCCTCGACGAGGCCTTCGCAGGCCGCTACGCCGGAGTCCGGCTGCGCTGCCAGGCCGTCCGCGGCGACACCGGACACACCCTGGTCCGCTTCGCCGACCACCCCGACGACCTGCTCGTCCTCGGCGCCGGCAGCAGCCGCGGCTGCCTCTCCCGCGCGCTGCGCCCCTCCGTCGCCGCCTACTGCGTCCGGCACGCGAGCTGCCCCGTCCTGGCCGTCCCCCGGCCGCCGCTGCAGCGCGACCTGGAGGCCATGGAACGCGGCCACGGCCTGCGCTCCCTCGTCGGGGGGCGGTAGGCCGCGCCCGCCCGTGGCGCCGCCCGCCTACGACAGCCCGCCCACCTACGACAGCCCGGCCGCCTCGGCGAGGACGGCGGCGGTCCGGCGGCCGGCGCGCAGCACGGCTTCGGCGGTGGTGGGGAGGCAGCGGTCGGCGCCGGCGTCGTACACGGTCATGACGACGCCCGCGTGGTCGGTGGCGGGTTCGAGAACCCGTACCGCCGACCTCTGCTTTGCCAGAGCAGCGCTCAGTTGCCGGGTGTGCTCGATGTCCAGCACCCCGTCCCCCGTGCCGTGGACCAGCCAGAGCGGGACGGGGGAGGGCTGCTCGGCCAGCAGGTCGAGGGGGGCGTCCCCGGTGGTGATCGCCGGGCGGGCGTAGCTGGAGGCGATGCCGACGGCGGCGATGGGACGCTGCTCGGCGGGGGTGCCCGGGTGAGTGGCCACGGCTATGGCCTCCCGGCCGCCCAGCGACCAGCCGGCCAGGACCAGGCGGTCCGGGTCCCCGCCGTACGCGGCGGCGGTGCGGCGGGCGTGGGCGAGCGAGGCGAGCAGTTCGGCGCGGCCGCCGTCCGGCAGGTCGGAGCGCCAGTCCGGGACGAGCACCAGCAGGCCGAGCCCGGCGGCCTCCCGGGCGAGCGGCCGCAGCACGTCGCGCTCGTCAGGGCCCCGGCCGTGCCACAGCAGTACGACGGGCGCGGGCCCGACGGTGCCGGCGGGCGGGCGGTGCACGTCCATCAGCCGCCCGTCGGCGTACGGGATGGCCTCGGGTTGAGCGCTCGTCATGCGGGGTTCGCCTCCGGTTCGGTGCCTGATCACGGAGCTGGTACTGTACTTCTCGTCGCGAGGGAGATGATTCCTCGTCAGGCGTCAGTGGTGCTACCAGAGCACGTCCTACTTTCAGTAGGAAGAGTCCGTGCGATCCGGGCCTGGCGCTCCAATTGTCGGATGAGGTCCGGTGCCTTTCAAAGGGTGCCGGGCCTTGTTTGCTTTTGGGGTGCGGGTTGGCGGGGTTCGGTGTGTGGGTGTGGGGCTGGTATTGTTCTGGGTGTCGCGAGGGAGATGATTCCTCGTCAGGCGTCAGTGGTGCTACCAGAGCACGTCCTACTTTCAGTAGGAAGAGTCCGTGCGATCCGGGCCTGGCGCTCCAATTGTCGGATGAGGTCCGGTGCCTTTCAAAGGGTGCCGGGCCTTGTTTGCTTTTGGGGTGCGGGTTGGCGGGGTTCGGTGTGTGGGTGTGGGGCTGGTATTGTTCTGGGTGTCGCGAGGGAGATGATTCCTCGTCAGGCGTCAGTGGTGCTACCAGAGCACGTCCTACTTTCAGTAGGAAGAGTCCGTGCGACCCGGGCCTGGCGCTCCAATAGTCGGACGAGGTCCGGTGCCTTTCAAAAGGCGCCGGGCCTCATTCGCTTTTTCGGGCTGTTTCGGTGCGCGGTCAGGACTTGGTGGGGCGGGCGAGTTCCGCCGGGGATTCAGGACGGCTGGCGGTCGGAGCCGAGTTCGCGGGAGATCCGCAGTCCGGCCTGGGCGACGACGGGGCCGAGGGCGCGGACGCGGGCGGCGGTCATGCGGGAGGTCAGGCCGGAGACCGACAGGGCGGCGGTGACCTCGCCGGCGTGGTCGAAGATCGGTGCGGCGACGCAGCGGACCTCGGGTTCGTTCTCGCGGTCGTCGATGGAGTAGCCGCGGGCGCGGATCCGGGCGAGGTCGGCGCGCAGCCGGGTCTCGTCGGAGATGGTCCAGGCGGTGACCGGGCGCAGGCCCGCGGCGACGACCTCGGTGACGGCCTCGTCGGGCAGCCAGGCGAGGATGGCCTTTCCGGTGGCGGTGCAGTAGGCGGGGGCCCGGCTGCCGACGCGGGAGGCCATGCGGACGTTGGTCTCGTCCTCGACCTTGTCCAGGTAGACGATTCCGGGGGCCTGCCAGACGGTCAGGTGGACGGTCTCGCCGGCCTCGCGCTGGAGCCGGCGCAGGTGTTCGGCGGCGACGCTGCGCAGGTCGAGGGTGGAGAGGTAGGCCTGGCCGAGGCGCAGTGAGCCGTGGCCGAGCCGGAACCAGCCGGTCTCGCGGTCGCGGTCGAGGAGGTGCTCGTCGAGCAGCGGGCCCGCGAGCCGCAGCACGGTGCTCTTGTTGAGGCCGAGCGCTTCGGCGAGCTGGGCGAGCGGGACGCCGCGCCCGTCGCTGTGGTCGCGGACGTGGCCGAGGACGGCGAGCGCGCGGCGCAGCGAGGACGACTGGTTGCGTTCGGTCGCGGGTTTGCGCCCGGCGGCCGCGCCCGAGGGCCGTTCGGCCGCCGCGCCGGTGGGTCTGTCGGCCGCCGTGCCCGCGGGCCGCTCGGTCTCCGCGTCGGGCCCCGTCTCCGTCATGGGTGGTCCGTCCCCTGTCTCGTTCCGCTGTCGAGTGCTGCTGCCATGTACTGCTGCCGCGTTCTGCCGGTGTTCCCCCGCTCGACGGCGGCGGTTGTCAGAAGGTACCCGTTCGCGTTCGCAACGCCGCTTCTTCGACACAACGTTGTGCAGTGCAAAACTTCCCGAACCCCCTCTTGTTGGCGCCGATCGCCCGCGCTTAACGTCCCTGCCATCGAGCAGGCGACGCCGCCCCACCCGAACGGTCCGCCCTGCCGCACCCCCGTACCGGCCTGCCCGGGACGCCCCCCAACGCGTCCGGGCCGTCCTCCACCCACACCCACCATCGGCCCCGGTCAGGGCCTGCTTCGACGTACCCGTCCCCAGCGGCGCACGTCTCGGCGGCAACTGTCGGGAGGGGAGGTTCTCCACCCATGCGACTCATCAGACGGACTGCCGCGGCCGCCGTGCTCGCCGCCAGCTGCCTCGCCGCGACCGCCTGCGCGCCGGGCACCGCCGCGCCGGCCGGCGACAAGGCCGCCGACGACCGGACCGGCACCCTCCAGGTCTGGCTGTACAACGAGGCGGGCAACGCGGCCAAGGAGGCCGTGGTCGGCAAGGCGGTGAGCGAGTTCCAGGCCTCCCACCAGGGCGTCACCGTCAAGGTCAGCTACATCGACACCGACGCCTCCGCCCGCGCGGCCAAGATGAAGGGCGCCTTCAACGACCCGGGCAGCGCCCCGGACCTGGTCGAGTTCGGCAACACCGACCTCCCCGGCTACGTCGCGGCCGGCGGCCTCGCCGAGATCGGCGCCGACCTCGACAAATGGCAGGACAAGGGCGACCTCGACCCGGCGATCGTCAAGACCGCCGTGGTGGACGGCAAGACGTACGGCCTGCCCTGGTGGGTCGCCGTGCGCGCGCTCTACTACCGCAGCGACCTGTTCACCGAGGCCGGGCTGACCCCGCCGACCTCGTACGCCGAACTGGTCACCGCCACCCAGAAGATCCACGCAGCGCACCCCGACACCTTCGGCATCGCCGTCGGCGGCAAGTACACCTTCGGGGCGCTGCCGTTCGTCTGGGACGCGGGCGGCGACATCGCCGCCAAGGACGGTTCCGCGTACAAGGCGGCCATCAACTCGCCCGCCTCGCAGGCCGGGATCAAGCGCTACACCGATCTCTTCGGCGCCGACGGCTGCCCCGCCCAGCAGTGCGCCGACCTCACCGGCGGCAAGACCGTCGACCTGTTCGCGGCCGGCAAGTCGGCGATGGCGATCCTGCCCAACTCCAGCCGCAGCAAGGTCGACGGGGGCCCGGTGAAGGGCAAGTACGGCGTGGTGCCGCTGCCCGGGGAGAAGGCCGGCTCGATCGCCCCGGCGTTCGCGGGCGGCAACAACCTCGGCGTGATGAAGGCGGCCAAGCACCGTACGCTCGCCCTCGAATTCGCCGAACTGCTGGCGGGCCCGGCGTACCAGGAGCAGATGTACGACGCGATGGGCAACCTGCCGACGCTCAAGTCCGTCAGCGGCAAGGTCGCCGCCAAGGACGCCTTCCTGAAGCCGTTCACCGACACCATCGCGGCCGGCACCAGGTTCGTCCCGCTCGACCAGGCGTGGGCGCAGATCGACGCCCAGGCGGTGATCCCGACCATGCTGCAGCAGGTGGTCACCGGCAAGGCGGACGTGGCGAAGGCCTCGGGCGACGCCGCGAACCAGATCACCTCGGCCTTCGCCGCGCACTGACGGCGGCTGCCCACCCACCCCCAACCTCTGGTCCCGTACCACCTCCTGGTCCCGCACCGACCTCCTGGTCCGCGGAAGAGAGCAGGTCCCGCACGTGTCCGCATCCACCACGACCGCCCCGACGGCGCCGCCTTCCCCGCGCGGGCGCCGTGGGGGCCCGGCGCCGGCCGCACCCTCGGGCGGCCGGCGCCGCCGGCCCCCGCTGCTGCTGCTCCTGCCGGCCGCGGTCATCCTGATCCCGCTGGTCGCCTACCCGATCTACCAGCTGGGCCTGCTGTCCGTGCTGGACTTCGGGCAGGCCCAGGCCTCCGGGGGCGCCCCGACCTCCTTCGTCGGCTTCGGCAACTACTCGAAGATCCTGAGCGACGGCCAGTTCTGGTCGGTGCTGCTGCAGACGGTCGGCTTCGCCGCGTTCTGCGTGGTCGCCACCCTGGCCGTCGGCGCGACCCTCGCCGTCCTGCTGACCAAGGTCGGGCGGTGGCCCAGGCTGGTGCTGACCACCGCCGCGATGGCGGCCTGGGCGGCGCCGGCGATGACCGGTTCGACGGTGTGGAGCTTCCTGTTCGACACCAACCTCGGCCTGGTCAACCACACGCTGGTGAAGCTCGGGCTCACCGGCTTCCACGAGTTCAACTGGTTCTACGACAAGTGGACGGCGTTCCTGATCGTCGGCGCCGTCGTGGTGTGGCACTCCTTCCCCTTCGTGATGGTCACCCTCTACGCGGGGATCCGGGCGATCCCGGAGGAGATCATGGAGGCCGCCGCCCTGGACGGCGCCAACACCTGGACGACCTTCCGCCGGATCACCGCGCCGATGCTGCGGCCGATCCTGACCATCGTGGTGATCCAGTCGGTGATCTGGGACTTCAAGGTCTTCACCCAGATCTACGTGATGACCGAGGGCGGCGGCATCGCCGGCCAGAACCTGGTGCTCAACGTGTACGCGTACCAGAAGGCGTTCGCCTCCTCGCAGTACGGGCTCGGCGCGGCGATCGGCGTGATCATGCTGCTGATCCTGGTGATCCCGACGGTCCTCTACATCCGCACCCTGCGACGGACGGGGAACGAACTGTGAGCGCCCTGAACCCCGTCCGGGACTCCCGGACCGGCACCGGCGGAACCGGCACCACCCGGAGCCGCAATACCCGGAGCCGCAACACCCGTAACACCCGCGGCCGTTGGCGGCTCGCCGCCAACACCGGCGCGATCGTGCTGGCCGTGGTCACCGCCTTCCCGATCTTCTGGATGGTGCTGTCCGCGTTCAAGCCGAAGGGCGAGGTGCGGTCGCTGGACCCGAAGCCGTGGACGGCCCACCCCACGCTGGAGAGCTTCCGCCAGGTGCTCAGCGTGGACGGCTTCGGCCGGTACTTCGTGAACAGCCTGGTGATCGCGGTGTCGGTGGTGGTGCTCTCGGCCGTCGTGGTGTTCCTGGCGGCGGTGGCCGTGACCAGGTTCCGGTTCAGGTTCCGCACCACCATCATGGTGATGTTCCTGATCGCCCAGATGATCCCGGTCGAGGCGCTCACCATCCCGCTGTTCTTCATGTTCCGTGACGCCGGCCGGTTCGCGCCGGGCATCGGGCTGAACACCCTCGCCTCGCTGATCCTGGTGCAGTTGGCGTTCTCGCTGCCGTTCGGCATCTGGATGATGCGCGGCTTCGTCGCGGCCGTCCCGGTGTCGATCGAGGAGGCCGCGCAGATCGACGGCGCCAGCCGCACGCGCATCCTGTGGCGGATCCTGCTGCCGCTGGTGGCGCCGGGCCTCGCCGCGACCAGCGTGTTCTCCTTCATCGCCGCGTGGAACGACTTCGTCTTCGCGAAGACCTTCATCATCAGCGCCACCCAGAACCAGACCCTGCCGTCCGCGCTGCTGGTCTTCTTCAAGCCGGACGAGAACGACTGGGGCGGCATCATGGCGGCGTCGACGCTGATGACGGTACCGGTGCTGATCTTCTTCATCGCGGTCCAGCGCAAGCTGGTGTCCGGGCTGGCGGGCGCGGTGAAGGACTGAGCCGTCCGGGGCGGGGACGGACTGACGCGCGGGCGGGGGGGGGGGGCGGCGTCCCCCGGGCGGCGCCCCCCCGCGGGGGGGGCCCGCCGGGGGGGGGGGGCCCTCGCGCGCGGGCGCGGGCGCCCCGGGGGGGGCGCG
>NZ_JBHWIJ010000163.1:0-18556 GCF_042732255.1 Kitasatospora sp. NPDC059803
CCCCCCCCCCCCCGCGCCGCCCCCCGCGGGGGCGCCCGCGCGGGCGCCCCCCCCGCGCGCCCGGCGCGGGGCCGCCCCCCCCGCCGTCGCCGGTCATGCGGTTATCCGGTCGAGGGCTGCGGGTGGGCCCGACTAAGCTTTCCGACCATGGCGGCCACTGCAGACCACAGCACCACCGGGGCGACCGCCCCGGCGTACTACGTTTCCACCCCGATCTACTACGTCAACGATCGCCCGCACCTGGGCCACGCGTACACCACCGTGGCGGGCGACGTCCTCACCCGCTGGCACCGCCAGCGCGGTGAGAAGGTGTGGTACCTGACCGGCACCGACGAGCACGGTCAGAAGATCATGCGGACCGCCGAGGCCAACGGCGTCAGCCCGCAGGAGTGGTGCGACAAGCTGGTCGAAGAGGCCTGGAAGCCGCTCTGGGAGCACCTGGAGATCGCCAACGACGACTTCATCCGCACCACCCAGCAGCGCCACACCGACCGCGTGCAGGAGTTCGTCCAGGACCTGTACGACAAGGACGAGATCTACAAGGGCGGCTACTCCGGCCCGTACTGCGTCGGCTGCGAGGAGTTCAAGCTCCCGGCCGAACTGCTCGACGGCGCCACCGAGGACGAGAAGCTCTGCGCCGTGCACAAGCGGCCGGTCGAATGGCTGGAGGAGGAGAACTACTTCTTCCGCCTCTCCGCCTACGGCCCGAAACTGCTGGAGTTCTACGCCGCCAACCCGGACTTCATCCAGCCGGCCTCGGCCCGCAACGAGGTGCTGCGCTTCGTCGAGCAGGACCTGAAGGACCTCTCGATCTCCCGCTCCACCTTCAACTGGGGCGTCCCGCTGCCCTGGGACGAGAAGCACGTCCTGTACGTGTGGGTGGACGCGCTGCAGAACTACATCACCGCGGCCGGCTACGGCAGCGACCCGGAGCGCTTCGCCGAACTGTGGCCGGCCTCCGTCCACCTGGTGGGCAAGGACATCCTGCGCTTCCACGCGGTGATCTGGCCCGCCATGCTGATGGCCGCGGGCCTGCCGCTGCCCAAGCGGGTCGTCGCCAACGGCTGGCTGATGGTCGGCGGCGAGAAGATGTCCAAGTCCAACCTGACCGGCATCTCGCCCACCGACCTCACCTCGCACTTCGGCGTGGACGCCTACCGCTACTACTTCCTGCGGGCGATCCCCTTCGGCACCGACGGCTCGTTCTCCTGGGAGGACTTCACCGCCCGGTACACCTCCGAACTCGCCAACGACTTCGGCAACCTGGCCTCCCGGGTCGCCGCCATGGTCGGCAAGTACTTCGACGGCGCGCTGCCGGCCGCCGAGGCCCCCGGTGACGCCGAGCAGGCCATCGCGGACGGCCTCGCCACGGCCCTCGCCACCGCCGACCGGAAGATCGGCGAGGAGCTGGACTTCGCCGGCGGCCTCGCGGCGATCTTCGAGTTCGTCAAGCAGGTCAACGGCTACCTCACCGAGCAGGAGCCGTGGAAGGTGGCCAAGGACGACTCGGAGCAGGGCCGCGCCCGCCTCGCCACCATCCTCTACACCGCCGCCGAGGCGCTGCGCGGCACCGCCGTCATGCTCAACCCGGTGATGCCGTCCACCGCCGAGAAGCTGTGGACCTCGCTCGGCGCCGAGGCCGGCCTCGGCGCGCTCGCCGCGCAGACCATCGCCACCACCGCCGACTGGGGCCAGCTGCCCGCCGGCAGCACCGTCACCAAGGGCGAGATCCTGTTCCCGCGCCTCGAAGAGAAGCCCGCCTCCTGATGTCTGCCAAGGACGACGCCCGGTCGACCCCGCCGCCACTGCCGCAACCCCTGGCCGTGGCGGTGGCCGACTCGCACACCCACCTCGACATGCAGGCCGGCACCCCGGCCGAGGGACTGGCCCGGGCCGCCTCGGTCGGGGTCACCACGGTCGTCCAGGTGGGCTGCGACGTGCCCGGCTCGCGCTGGGCCGCCGAACTGGCGGCCCAGTACGAGCAGGTGCACGCGGCCGTCGCCCTGCACCCCAACGAGGCGCCGCGGATCTTCCTCGGCGACGCGGACGGCTGGTCCGGCCAGCAGCGGAAGGCGGGCGGCGAGGCCGCGCTGGAGGAGGCCCTCGCCGAGATCGACCGGCTCGCCGCCCTCCCGCAGGTCCGCGCCGTCGGCGAGACCGGCCTCGACTACTTCCGCACCGGCCCCGAGGGCGTCGAGATCCAGAAGGAGTCGTTCCGCCGCCACATCGAGATGGCCAAACGGCATGACAAGGCCCTGGTCATCCACGACCGCGACGCCCACGAGGACGTCATCGCCGTCCTGCTGGCGGAAGGCGCCCCCGAGCGGACGGTCTTCCACTGCTACTCCGGCGACGCCGAGATGGCCAAGGTCTGTGCCGAACACGGCTGGTACCTGTCCTTCGCCGGCCCGGTCACCTTCAAGGCCAACCAGCCGCTGCGCGACGCCCTCGCCGCCACCCCCCTCGACCGCGTCCTGGTCGAGACCGACGCACCCTTCCTCACCCCCCACCCCTACCGCGGCCGGCCCAACGCCCCGTACCTCATCCCGGTCACCGTCCGCTCGATGGCCGACACGCTGGGGCTGCACGAGGACGAGCTGTCCACGGCGATCGCGGAGAACACGGCCCGGGCCTTCGGGTACTGAGCCGGTCGAACGAAAGTCGGATTCCGGCGGAACGATTCGGCACTCCCGGCTGCTTCTTAGGCTGACTAGCATGAGTGCAGTGAGGGAGGTGGCGATGACCGCCGAGCCGATCGACGAACCCGTCGAGGACCGCATCGACTGGACACATCCGCCGTCCCAGGGCTGGACGTACGAGCAGGCTCAGAAATTCGACCTGCCGTTCGAATGGGATCTGGTGGACGGAGTCATCGTGGTCCGGGGGCAGACGAATCAGTGGCACGACCAGGTGCGCGACGAGCTGTACACGGCTCTTCGAAGCGCACGCGTCGCGCCGTACGCGGCGAACGTCGAGCGTTGCGTCCTCCTGGACGAGAGCAACACGGCCAAGCCGGACGTGGTGGTCTTCGACAAGACCGGTCTCGACGTCTTCGAACTGGAGTGCCTGCCGCCGGAATCCCTGGTGCTGGCCGTCGAGGTCGTATCCCACGGCACCCGGGCCAACGACCGTTTCCGCAAGCCCGGCCAGTACGCCGAGAAGAAGATCCCGTACTACTGGCGGGTCGAGCGCGGCCTCGACAACCTGCCGATCGTGCACGAGTTCCACCGGGACGACGAGAAGGGCGTCTACCTGCCCGTCGCCCAGCACGAAGGCGTGCTCCGCACCTCGGTGCCGTACCCCGTCGAGATCGACCTCGCCGAGGTCGTCGAACTCTGAGGGCCCCGCGCGCCCGTATCCTTGGCGCGTGAGCACCACCGACCCCACCCCTGACAGCCACCTGCTGGGCGCCGCCGACATTCGGGAGCTGGCGGCCGCGTTCGGCGTGAAGCCGACCAAGCAGCGCGGGCAGAACTTCGTCATCGACGGCAACACCGTGCGGCGGATCGTCCGGGCAGGCGGGGTGACGGCCGAGGACGCGGTGGTCGAGGTCGGGCCCGGGCTCGGGTCGCTGACGCTGGCGCTGCTGGAGGTGGCCGCGCACGTCACGGCGGTGGAGATCGACCCGGTGCTGGCACAGCACCTGCCGGACACCGTCGCGGCCCGGATGCCCGGCAAGGTCGACAGCTTCGACCTGGTGTTCAGCGACGCCATGGAGGTCACCGAGCTGCCCGGGCCGGCGCCGACCGCGCTGGTCGCCAACCTGCCGTACAACGTGGCCGTGCCCGTCCTGCTGCACATGCTGGCGACCTTCCCCAGCATCGAGCGCACCCTGGTGATGGTGCAGGCCGAGGTCGCCGACCGGCTCGCCGCCAAGCCCGGCAACAAGGTGTACGGCGTCCCGTCCGTCAAGGCCAACTGGTACGCCGACGTGAAGCGGTCCGGCGCCATCGGCCGGAACGTGTTCTGGCCCGCCCCCAACGTCGACTCCGGGCTGGTCTCGCTGATCCGCCGCGAGCCGCCGAAGACCACCGCCAGCCGCAGGGAGGTGTTCGCCGTCGTGGACGCCGCGTTCGCCCAGCGGCGCAAGACCCTGCGCGCCGCGCTGGCCGGCTGGGCCGGCTCCGCCGCCGGGGCCGAGCAGGCGCTCGCGGCCGCCGGGATCGACCACAAGCTGCGCGGCGAGATGCTCACGGTGGAGCAGTTCGCCGCGATCGCCGAGCACAAGCCCGCGATCGCCGAGCACAAGCCGGAGATCGCCGAGCACGAGCCGGAGGCGGACTCCCAGTGATCACCGTGCGGGTTCCGGCGAAGGTCAACGCCCAGCTCGGGGTGGGCGGACTGCGCGCCGACGGGTTCCACGACCTGGCCAACGTGTTCTTCGCCGTCGCCCTCGGTGACGAGGTCACCGCCACGGCAGGGGAGGGCGTCACGCTCTCCTGCACCGGGCCGGACGCCCACGTCGTACCGCTCGACGACAGCAACCTCGCCGCCCGCGCCGCCCGTCTGCTCGCCGCCCACCACGGCATCGCCGAACCCGGCGTGCACCTGCACATCGCCAAGGCCATCCCGGTCGCCGGCGGCATGGCCGGCGGCAGCGCCGACGGGGCCGCCGCGCTGGTCGCCTGCGACGCGCTCTGGCAGCTCGACACCCCCCTCGACACCCTCCTGGAACTGGCCGCCGAACTCGGCTCCGACGTGCCGTTCGCCCTGCTCGGCGGCGTCGCGCTGGGCCTCGGCCGGGGCGAGATCCTGCAGCCGCTCACCGTCGACGGCACCTTCCACTGGGTGTTCGCGGTCGCCGACGGCGGCCTCTCCACCCCCGCCGTCTTCCGCGAGTGCGACCGCCTGCGCGAGGAAGCCGGCACCGGCTCCAGCGACACCGACGTCCGCACCCCCGACGCCGACCCCGCGCTGCTCGCCGCCCTCGCCCAGGGCGATGCCGTCGCCCTGGCCGCCGCCCTCGCCAACGACCTCCAGCCCGCCGCCCTCTCGCTGCGCCCCGCGCTCGCCGCCACCCTGCGGGCCGGCACCGAGGCCGGCGCGCTCGGCGCCCTCGTCTCCGGCTCGGGGCCGACCTGCGCGTTCCTCGTCAAGGACGCCGACGCGGCCGCCGCCGTCGCCGAGGCGCTGCGGGCCTCCGGCACCTGCCGGACCGCGCACGCCACGTACGGGCCGGTGCCGGGGGCGGCGCTCGTGCCGTAGGGACCCCGCCAACGTTTCTAAGGGCTTCGCCGGTACGGGGCCCGCCGGTTCGGGCCCCCGCCACTGCGGGCGGTGAGGGCGCTTCGGCGGGCCCATTAGGCTGGGGAGATCGGGGCGTCCCCGACAGGGGTGCCCGGCCGCGACCGGCGGGCCGCCCCGAGACCGCCAATCCCAGGAGCGCAGCAGACGTGGCCGTCAACCTCGCCACCATCGAGTCCGTCACGAAGGTCTACGGCACCCGCGCCCTCCTGGACGGAGTCAGCCTCGGCGTCAGCGAAGGCGACCGGATCGGCGTCGTCGGACGCAACGGCGACGGCAAGACCACCCTGATCCGGATGCTCGCCAAGCTGGAGGAGGTCGACAGCGGCCGGATCACCTGGAACGGCGGCCTCCAGCTGGCCGTCCTCACCCAGCACGACTCGCTCGACCCGACGGCCACCATCCGGCACGAGGTGATCGCCGACCGGGCCGACCACGAGTGGCTCGGCGACGCCCGCATCCGCGACATCGTCGAAGGCCTCTTCGGCGGCCTCGACCTGCCCGGCTTCGCCGACGGCCTCGACACCGTCATCGGCCCGCTCTCCGGCGGCGAGCGCCGCCGGATCGCCCTCGCCAAGCTGCTCCTCGGCTCGCCCGACCTGATCGTCCTCGACGAGCCCACCAACCACCTCGACGTCGAGGGCATCAACTGGCTCGCCCAGCACCTGCAGAAGCGCCGCTCCGCGCTGGTCTGCGTCACCCACGACCGCTGGTTCCTCGACCAGGTCAGCACCCGGATGTGGGACGTCCAGGGCGGCGCCGTGCACGAGTACGAGGGCGGCTACTCCGACTACGTCTTCGCCCGCGCCGAGCGCTCCCGGATCGAGGCCGTCGAGGAGCAGAAGCGCCAGAACCTCGCCCGCAAGGAACTCGCCTGGCTGCGCCGCGGCGCCCCCGCCCGCACCTCCAAGCCGCGCTACCGGATCGAGGCCGCCAACGCCCTGATCGCCGACGTGCCGGAGCCCCGGGACCGGTCCGAGCTGATGAAGTTCGCCAACGCGCGACTGGGCAGGACCGTCTTCGACCTGGAAGGCGTCACCGTCAAGGCCGGCCCCAAGCTGCTGCTGGAGAACCTCACCTGGCAGCTCGGCCCCGGTGAGCGGATCGGCCTGCTCGGCGTCAACGGCGCCGGCAAGACCTCGCTGCTGCGCGCCCTGCGCGACGCGTACGCCTCCGAGGGCGACGTGCAGCCCGCGTCGGGTCTGATCAAGGTCGGCAAGACGGTGCGGCTCGCCTACCTGTCGCAGGAGGTCGTCGAACTGGACCCGGCCATCCGGGTGCTCCAGGCCGTCGAACAGGTCCGCTCGCGCGTCGACCTCGGCAAGGGCCGGGAGATGAGCGCCGGCCAGCTGTGCGAGCAGTTCGGCTTCGGCAAGGACAAGCAGTGGACGCCCGTCGGCGACCTGTCCGGCGGCGAGCGGCGGCGGCTCCAACTGCTGCGCCTGCTGATGGACGAGCCCAACGTGCTCTTCCTCGACGAGCCCACCAACGACCTCGACATCGAGACCCTCAACCAGCTGGAGGACCTGCTCGACGGCTGGCCCGGCTCGATGATCGTCATCAGCCACGACCGGTTCTTCATCGAGCGGACCACCGACGTCGTCCACGCGCTGCTCGGCGACCAGAAGATGCGGATGCTGCCGGGCGGCGTCGACGAGTACCTGGAGCGGCGGGCGCGGATGGCCGCCTCGATCGCCGCCGCCGCTTCGGCCGCCTCTGGTGCTTCGACCGCCTCGGCTGCTTCGGCCGCGGCAGCGGGCGGCCCGGACGCCGGGACCGCCGCGTCGGCCCTGTCGGGCGGCGACCTGCGGGCGGCGAAGAAGGAGATGCAGAAGATGGAGCGGCAGATCGCCAAGCTGGACCAGAAGGAGTCCAAGCTGCACGCCCAACTCGCCGAGCACGCCGCCGACTTCTCCAAGGTCGCGGAGCTGGACGCGCAGCTGCGCGCCGTCCGGGAGGAGAAGGAGGAGCTGGAGCTGAGCTGGCTGGAGCTGGCCGAGCAGGTCTGAGTCCTGGTTGGAGTCCTGGTCGGAGTCCTGGCCGGTGCCGGGATCCCGTTCGGGCCCTACCGGGCCAGCAGGGCCTCCAGCTCGTCCGCCGCACGGCCCAGCGCACTGCGCGCCGGGTCGTGCGGCGCCGTCGGGCGGGCCGCCGCCCCGGTCGGCGGGCGGTGCTCGCGGGCCGCGGCCGTCAGCTCGTCCAGCGCCCGGCGCACCCGCCCCACCTCCGCCGGATCCGGCACCCGGCCGCCGTACCGCAGCTGCGCCGCGAACGCCGCCACCGCGCCGCCCAGCCGCTCCAACGCCGCCGTCGCCGGCAGCCACTGCTCCGCCAGCCGCCCCGTCGGCGGCGGCTCGGCCAGACCCTGCCGCACCTCCTGGCGGGCGTCCTCCAACGCCCGGTACGCCGTGCGGCGCAGCCACACCTCGGCCCGGCCCGCGTCCCCGGTGACCGCGTCCAGATAGGCCCGCAGCGCGGTGGCCGCGTCCACCAGCCGGGGCTCGATCCGGTGCCGCGGACGCTCCGGCCACAGCAGATAGCCGAAGAGCAGCACGATCGCGCTCGCGAGCACCGTGTCCAGCACCCGCGGCCAGAACTCGGCCGCGCTGCTCTGCCCGCCCAACTGGAGCAGGATCAACGCCATCGGCGTCATCGCCACCGTGTTCAGCCCGTAGTGCGCCGCCGTCACGTACGGCAACAGGGCCACGCAGAACGCGGCGATCGCCGTCAGTACCCACGCGTCGGTCGTGAGCGACACCACGGCCGCCGTGACCGCCACCCCGAGCACCGTGCCGATCGAGCGGCTCACCGCCCGCAGGAACACCGAACCGAGATCCGGCTTCAACACGAAGGCGATCGTCATCGGCACCCAGTAGCTCTTGCTGAGCGGGTAACTGGCCGTCACCGCCGAACCGACCGCGATGCACAACGCCACCCGCAGCCCGTACCGGACCGAACCGCGCGACAGCAGCCGCACCCGCAGCCGCCACGGATCGGGCGGCGGCGCCGGGGCGGTAGCGACCTCCGCCTCCCGGCCGGCCACGGTGTCGGCCGCCGCGCGCAACGCCACATCCAGGGCCTGCCGGGACGGCGTGTCCGGCTGCCACTGCGGAACGGTGACCTCACCGCCGCCCCGCCGGACCGCGTCCGCCAACCGGAGCGGCACCTCCGCGACCTCGGGCGGCACCGGCCGCCACGCCCACAACAGGCCCGTCGCCGCCTCGGTGGCGGCCAACGCCGCCTCGTACATCCGGCGCAGCCGAACCGTACGGGCGGACTCCGACCCCGGGCGGTGCGGTCGCGGGAGGAGGTCCTGCAACTGGTTCAACCGGGCCGTCAACACCTGGCGCGAAGCCGCGCCCTGCGGCGTGCCCAGATCGGCCAGCGTCTGGCCGAACGCCTCGTACGCGGCCGCCAGCGCACGGTTGCGCGGATCCGAGGCGGGGCGGCGGTGCGCGCCCCCCGGCAGACCCAGCACCACCACGAACGCGGCACCCGCCAGCATCATCGGCGCCGCCGCCCACCACGGATCCGGCAACGGCATCCCGCTGCCCAACGCCGCCGACACCAGCAGCAGCATCCCCGCCGCAGAACCCCGCGGGCCCGTCGCACTCAGCGCGCCGGACGCGAACGCCGTGAACGTGAGCGCCGCACCGAGCGCGACCGCCGACACGTGCACGTGCTGGAGGGAAGTGCCGATCAGCATGCCGAGCGCCGAAGCCAGCACCGCCGACGCGATCCGGGGCACCCGCAGGCCACCCGGCTCCGCGCGGTCGTTCATCGTCGCGTGCATCGCGCCCAGACCGGCGAACACCCCCAGATCCAGCCGGTGCGCCAGCAGTCCTGCGGTCAGCGGCACCGCCATGCCCACCGCCGCGCGGGCCATCAGCGCCAACGGCAACGGCGGCCGGGAAGGACGGGCGGCACGGGCCCACCAGGAGGGGGCGGACTCGTCTGCAGGCATCAGGTCACGTCCGTTCTGCGGCCAGGGGACGCTGCTGTGCGACATTGCGCGGCAGATGGGGGCGTACCCGGTCCAACCGGGCGACGCCAGTCTACCGGGGCCCGGCACGGCACCCCCGAGGGCCGCACGTGTCAAGTTCGTACCGATCCCGCACAGGCGGGCCAAGGGCCCTGCCAGCCCGACAGAGGCGGTGGCTACGATTGCGGAGGCGGAAACCGCCCCCAGGGCGGGCGGTGCACCGACCAGCACTGTACGACCGAGAAGTTGACGGTATGTTGCGGAGCGGCGGCCCCGGGGTTACCCCGAACCACCGCCCGTACGGGGGAGAGGTGAACTGCTATGGCAGGAGAGGTTCCACCGAACACGGGGGCCAGTCCGGACACGTCCGGTGACATCACGCCATTTATGCTCAGCCACATGATGGGGTTCGGCCCCCTCGTCAGCACCGTGCAGACGAACGTCAGCGCCGCCGACCTGGTGTCCGCCTTCGGCAAGAAGGACGTCAAGGTCGAGCTCGACACACTCACCGCGTTCGCCAAGAAGATCGAAGCCCTGCTCCAGGCCATGGAAGGCTCCCCGGCGGCCCCGTACAAACTCCAGGAACAGAAACTGACCGGCGGAAGCTTCGCCAGCGCGGAGTTCGCCGAAGCAACGGCCCTGACCGCGGCCTACGACAAGGTGCACACCCAGCTCGTCAAGCTGCACAAGGACTTCGTGTCGCAGATCGAGGCGATGAAGACCGCGGTCGCAGCGACGGTGGGCAACTACTCGGCCAACGAGGACGACACGACGGCCGCGCAGAACGCCGTCGCGAAGAACGCGGGCGGCACCACGCCGACGCGGGCCGGCGGCGAGGGCTTCTGATGGTGGTCGGCGAGGGCGCTCACGGGGAAACGGGGAGTAAGTAGTGGCAGACGGAACGAACTTCGAGGGCGTCGGACACGCCCAGCTCAAGAAGATGGTCCAGAGCACCGACCCCACGACGGTGCTGAGTCGCGGCACCCAGCTGAAGTCGGCCGGCCGCGTCCTGAAGGAACTCGGCGCGGCACTCAAATCGCACATCGGCAACGTCAGCTGGGAAGGGCCGGCCGCCGAGAGCTTCAAGACCTGGGCAGGCAACCTGCAGCAGTCCGCCGCGTTGCTCGGTGACTACTCCACAACCGCCGGCGACGCCATGCACCAGGCCGGTGAGGCACTCAGCACCGCCAAGGTGGCCGTGCCGGACGTGCCACACGACGATGTCGACATCGTCAAGGCGCGCTCGACCCAGGGGGTGCCCAACCAGATGGCGCTCACGAGCGCCAACTTCACCCCGACCGGGCCGACCACCGCCACCGTCGACGCCATGATGAAGAAGCAGAACTGCTCATGGGTCACAGAAACGGAGGCTGTGGCCGCCTCCCAGCGGGTCTACAAGGCCCACCAGGAAGCCATCCACCAGATGGAGAAGCTGGGCCAGGCGTACGAGGCGGCGACAACGAAGCTGGCCGGGCTCGGGGACGTGGCTCTGCCGGGTACGCCGGATGCGAGTAGCAACAAGTACGAATCCTCGACGGCCTCTGGTGGCAGCGGCTCGGGCGGTTACGGCGGCTCCGTTCGTAGCCCTCGTGCAGGCGGCGGTAGCACCGGGGGCAGCTACCGCCCGCCAGGCGGAAACTACGGTGGTGGTTCGGTCGCGCCTCGGAGTCTGGGGTCGGGTCCGCAAGGCCAGGTCGGCGGGCCTGGCCACACTGACCCAATTTCGCCGCGAAGCGGTGGCCAGGTGCCGTCGACGCCGGTGGACTCGGGCTCCTCGACGCCGCCCTCTGTGCCGTCGGAACCCGTCCACCGTCCCGGTACCGGCCTTGACAGCCTGCCGGCCGTGCCGACCTTGCCAGGTCAGACCGGCCCGCTCGGCCCCAGTGGTGGTGGAAGCCTCCCGCCTGACGGTCCGAACGGGATTCCCGGATATCCGGGTGGCCCCGGTGGTACCCCGGGATATCCGGGTGGTCCGGGTGGCGGCCCGGTGACCGGTTTCCCGGCCGGGGTCGGCGGCGGCTCGATCCCGGCCAGGGGTGGTGGCGGATCCGTCTCAGGCAAGGGCGGCGGCTCGATCCCCGCCCGTACGGCTCCGTTCGGCGGCGGCTCGGTGCCGGGAAAGTCCGGTGGCAGCCAGGGTCTGCCCAGCGGGACGGTCTTCGGCGCCCGTGAGGCCCAGGCGGGGCGGGCGGGAGCGGCCGGCAGCGCGGGCGGTGTGGGCGGCATGCATCCGGGGATAGGTGGTGGTTCCGGAGCCGTTGGTTCGGGCGGCAGCTCACGGGGCCGGGGCCTGACCTCGACCGGAGGAGGGGCGGTCGGCGGCCGCAAGGGACCGGCTGCCGGCGGGGAGTTCACGCCGGGTGGTACGGGCCTGCGTAACCGGGCTGCCGCTGCGGGAGCCGTTGAGGGCGAAGCCCGCTCCGGGCAGAACGGCATGATGGCCCCTGGAACGGCGGGTCACTCCGGTCGGAACGAGCGCGATCGCCGCAAGCGGGCCGACTACCTCCACGAGGACGAGGAGACCTGGACCAGCGGTACGCCGCACAGCAACCCGGACGTGATTGAGTAGGACGGCAACGACTGCCCGGCCACTGGGCTCTCCCGGTGGCCGGGCAGACCTGTTCGGGGCACGCTCCCCGGTCGACGGAGAGATTGACGAGGAGTTGTGATGGGGCGGACGAACACGCGATCTCGTTGGCGGATGTCCGCTGCGGTGCTTTTGGCGGCGGGAGTTGTGGTCGGCCCGGTCGCAGTGCCGGCGGCTGCCGAAGACACGATCCGGCAACAGCAGTGGCATCTGGACGCGATGCATGCACCGGAGATGTGGAAGATCACCAAGGGGCAGGGGATCACGATTGCCGTGATCGACGGCGGATTCAAGCTGGATCATCCGGATCTTGCCGGGCAGTTCCTGCCCGGCAAGGATTTCAGCGGCAGTTCTGGTGGGGTGGGCTCCTTCGGTGACGGGCACGGCACCGGGATCGCCAGCCTCATTGCCGGGACGGGCAAAGGTATGGGGGGAACCGGTGCCCAAGGTCTGGCTCCCGGGGTTAAAATTCTTCCTCTGAAGATCAATAACGGGTCTTCCGGGGCGCTCGTATCCAATGAATTCCTTGGCCAGATCGGCCAGGCCATTTCCTATGCGGTTGACCAGGGTGTCAAGGTCATCAATATCTCGCAGGGTATGAATGCGGCAGTTCCCGCGCCGGAAGATGTTGCCAATCTGAATGGCGTCATTGAGGCTGCGAGGGCCAAGGGTGTCCTAGTAGTGGCAAGCGTCGGGAATGAAGCGCAGAAGGGCAATCCGGTCGAGTATCCCGGGGCGCTTCCTGGTGTTGTCGGGGTAGGGGCAGTCGATCGTGATGTGATTGCGACAGCCGAGTCTGAGCAGGGGCCGCAGGTTATTCTTTCCGCGCCCGGCATGGATATGCTTGCTGCCTGTACCTCTTCGACTGGTTATTGCAAGAGTCACGGGACTTCGGACTCGGCCGCACTCGTGTCTGCTTCGGCGGCCCTGGTGTGGTCGGCGCATCCGGAATGGACGGCAAATCAGATTCTCCGGGTGCTCATTAACACGGCAGGAAAACCGACTGATGGGTCGGTCCGCAGTGTCGATGTCGGGTACGGAGTTGTCAGGCCTCGCGTCGCGCTGACGGAACCTGGCGATCCTGGGCCTGCGAATGTGTCGCCGATTCCGGTTGGGCAGACCTTGCCCTCGGCGAGCCCGTCGGCTACTTCTACTTCGGCGCCCTCGCCGAGTTCGGCGGCTCCGAGTCCGAGTGATGTGGCCGTGGGGGCGCCGTCGGTGGAGCCGAGGGTGGAGAAGTCCTCTGGTTCGGGTGGTGCGTTGCCGGTTGTGGCCGGTGTGGTGGGTGGGTTGGTGCTGGTCGCCGGTGTGGTGTTCGTCGTGTTGCGGCGGCGGAAGGCGGGTGGGCGGCCTGTGGTGCCGCCGGGGGAGGACCCGTACGTGCGGTGATCTGGGCGCCTGCGCTGGTGTGCGCCTCGGGTGTTGAGCCGGGGGCGCGTGGGGTGGGGGTGTGCGCGGGGGTCACTCGGGTGGGGGCTGGTGGCGGGGCGGGCTGGTGTCCAGGGTGGTGGTATGGATGCGGAGGAAGCCCGGCGGGCGGGGCAGTTGAGGCGTGCGGCGGCTGCGGCGCTGATCGGTACGGCGATCGAGTTCTACGACTTCTTTTTGTACGGGACGGCGGCGGCCTTGGTGTTCGGGTCGGTGTTCTTTCCTGAACTGGGCACGGTGGGGGCGCTGTTGGCGGCGTTCTCGGTGTATGCGGTGGCGTTCTTGGCCCGGCCGCTGGGGGCGGTGGTGTTCGGGCATTTCGGGGACCGGGTGGGGCGGAAGGCGACGCTGGTGGTGTCGCTGTTGTTGATGGGGCTGTCTACGGCGGCGGTGGGGGTGTTGCCGGGGTTCGGGTCGTGGGGGTGGTGGGCGCCGGTGGCCCTGGTGGTGTTGCGGGTGTGTCAGGGCGTGGGGTTGGGCGGGGAGTGGGGCGGGGCGGCGCTGCTGATCGCGGAGAACGCGCCGGCCGGGCGGCGGGGGCGGTACGGGGCGTTCCTGCAGTTGGGGCCGACGAGCGGGTTCGTGTTGGCGAACGGGGTGTTCCTGGCGGTCCAACTCGTTCTGGACGGGCGGGCGTTCCGGGAGTGGGGCTGGCGGGTGCCGTTCCTGGCGTCGTTGGGGCTGGTGGCGGTGGGGCTGTTCGTGCGGCTGCGGTTGGAGGAGACGCCGCTGTTCCGGCCGGACGAGCCGAGGGACCGGGCGCCGGTGGTGGAGGTGTTGCGCGGGCACTGGCGCACGGTGCTGCTGGGCTGTGGGGCGATCACCGTGGGGTACGCGCTGTTCTACCTGACCACGACGTACGCGTTGGCGTACGCGACGTCCGGGCTCGGGGTGGCGAGTTCGCTGGTGTTGGTGATGCTGCTGGTGGGCGCGCTGGGCATGGGCGTGACGGTGTGGGTGAGCGCGTCGCGCAGTGACGGGTGGGGGCGGCGGCGGACGCTGTGCTGGGCGACGGGTCTGGCGGCGGGGTGGTCGCTGGTGCTGTTCCCGTTGCTGGAGACGGTGCGCTGGCCGTTGATGTTCGTGGCGCTGGCGGGTGCGCTGGTGGTGCTGGGGTGCCTGATGGGGCCGGTGGCGGCGTTCCTGCCGGAGTTGTTCCCGACCCGGGTGCGGTACACGGGTGCCGCGTTGACGTACAACCTGGGCGGCGTGGTGGGCGGGGCGACGACGCCGCTGGTGGCGACGCGGCTGACGGAGGCGTACGGGACGGCGGAGCCGGTCGGCTGGTACCTGGTGGGGTTGGGCGTGGTGGCGCTGGGCTGCCTGTGGCTGCTGCCGGAGACCGGCGGCGCGGAGTTGGGGGCGGTGGACGGCGGACGCCGCCGGGCGCCCCTTCTGGGGGCGGACCCGGCGGCGTAGGTGCCGACCGTGCGGTGCGGTCAGCCGGCGAGGGCGGCGCGGCCGGCCAGCACGACGGCGGTGTGCTGGGCGACCCGCTCGCCGAGGTACTCGGCGGTCGCGATGTCGGCCTTGTGCACGGCCTCGGGGCCGGCGTCGGACGGGCTGGAGGCGGCGGCGCCGTTGAAGAAGCCGAGGCGGTTGAGGTCGTTCTCGGTGGCGGTGGTGGCGTTCCAGCCGGGCTTGAGGCCGAGGTTGACCCAGCTCATGGCGTGCTGGGCGGCGAGGGTCTGGAAGAAGCCGAGGGTGCCGGCCTTGTCGCCGCTCTTGGAGGCGGAGTTGGTGAAGCCGGCGGCGACCTTGTCCCGCCAGGCGTCGGAGAACCAGCGCTTGCTGGTGGCCTCGGCGAAGACGTGGAAGGCGCCGGAGGCGGTGCCCATGTAGGTGGGGGAGCCGAAGACGATCGCGTCGGCGGCGTCGAGCTGGGCCCACTGCTCGTCGGTGATGGTGTCGACGGCGATGGAGACGACCTCGGCGCCGGCGGCGGCGGCGCCGCGGGCGACGGCCTCGGCGATGACGGCGGTGTGGCCGTAGCCGGAGTGGTAGGCGAGGGCGACGGTCGGGCGGATGGCGGTCATATGGGGGCACTCCTGTACGGGAACGGGTGCGGGCAGGGGCAAGGCAAGGCAAGGACAAGCCGAGGAGCGACGGCGGGGCGTGCTGTCGCACCTCGACCCGCCGGCCTGGTCTCCAATATAGACCAAGTCTCCATTGGTTACCAAGGGTGGATTGGAGACCGCGGGGCTACCCTGGACGGCATGACGACGGAGGAAGCGGCCCGGGTGGAGAGCGGCACCGGGCGGCAGGGGCAGGAGCGGGAGGGCGGGCAGGACCGGGAGCAGGAGCTCGACGTCTTCGCCCAGCTCTGTCCCAGCCGCGCGATGTTCGCCGAACTGGCCGACAAGTGGTCGATGTTGATCCTGATGAGCCTCGCCGCCTGCGGGCAGCAGCGGTTCTCCGAACTGCAGCGTGGCGTCGGCGGGGTCAGTCGCAAGATGCTCACCCAGTCGCTGCGCAGCCTGGAGCGCAGCGGACTGGTGCGCCGCACCGTGTTCCCGGAGACGCCGCCGCGGGTGGTCTACGACCTGCTGCCGCTCGGCCGGGAGCTGGCCGTGCTGCTGGCGCCGCTCGGCCGCTGGACGGAGCAGCGAACCGGGCAGATGCTGGCCGCCCGTGAGGAGTTCGACGAGACGCACGCCGAAGGCTGACCATGCGCGCGCCGAAGGCTGGCCGGGCCCGCGCCAAGGGCTGACCAGCCCCGTACCGAAGGCCGACCGGGCCCGTGCCGAGGGCCGGGTGCCCGCCCGCCGGGGGTCGGTCCGGCATGCGCCGGGGCCGCGGAGCCGATTTCCCTTCCGGGCCGCCAGCCGTGTAATGTCTTCCTTGTTCGACCGGCCCGGTGAAAGCCCGGCAAGCCCCTATAGCTCAGTCGGTAGAGCGTCTCCATGGTAAGGAGAAGGTCTGCGGTTCGATTCCGCATGGGGGCTCCATTCGAAGGCCCTCGCTTCATGGCGAGGGCCTTTTGCTGTTCCCCGATCAGGCCGCCCGGTCCAAGACGGCGGCCCAGTGCGGCGGCCGAACGCGGCGGCCTAGCGGGTCGGGTACGGAATGCGCTGTGATGGTGCGTCATCGGCCGCCCGCCCATGGGGTGCGGGCGCGAGCCGAACCCCGACCGGGAGGGCGTCATGGGCGTTCGACTCGTGGTGGTCGACGATCACCGGCTGTTGGCCGAGGCGCTGGCCACGGCGTTGCAGCTGCGCGGCCACCGGGTGCTCGCGGTCGGCTGCCCGGCCGGGGTCGCGGCTGATCTGGTGGTCGGCCGGCGGCCGGAGGTGTGTCTGCTGGGGGTGGCCGCGCCGAGTGAGCCGGCGGCTTTCGACGGGCTGCGCCGGATTCGCCGGGAGCGCCCCGAGGTGGCCGTGATCGTGCTCGGGCCGGTGGGTGAACTGCGCGGTGTGGCGGGGGCGTTCGCGGCCGGGGCGGCGGGGTACGTGCCGAGCGACGAGCGGATCGGGGTGGTCGAGCGGGCGATCGGGCGGGCTCGGGCGGGCGAGGCGGCGGTGGCCGTGGACGTGCTGCGCGGGGCCTTCGACCAGTTGCTGCGGCCGGTCGCCGAGCCGGACGACGAGGCGGTGCGGCTACTGCGGTTGCTGACCCGTCGTGAGGTGCAGGTGCTGGCCCGGATCGCGGACGGGGAGGACACGGCGGCGATCGCCGCCGGGATGCGGATCGCCGCGAGCACCGCCCGGACGCACGTCCAGCGGGTGCTGATGAAGCTCGGTGCGCGGACCCGGCTGGAGGCGGCCGCGGTGGCGGCCCGTACCGGGCTGCTGGAGCGGATGGCCGGCGGCTGAGGGGGGCTCGGGTTTCGTGAAACCGGCTCCCGGGTGGCCCGTTCACGTGGTCCTGGGCACTCCGGCGGGCAGGGAGAATAGCCTCAGTCGTACACACGTCATCGACGGCCGCCGCTGATCCGGCGGACCGTCGCCCGTTGGAGGTCTCATCATGAGTAAGTACCTGGTCACGGGTGGCGCCGGCTACGTCGGCAGCGTGGTGGCCGCCCACCTGCTGGAGGCGGGGCACCAGGTGACCGTCCTGGACGATCTCTCCACCGGTTTCCGTGAGGGCGTCCCGGTCGGTGCCGAGTTCGTCGAGGGTCGGGTCCAGGAGGCCGGCCGGGTGCTGGACGGTTCCTTCGACGGCGTGCTGCACTTCGCCGCCTCCTCGCAGGTCGGCGAGTCGGTCGTGGACCCGGAGAAGTACTGGCGCAACAACGTGGCGGGGTCGCTGGAGCTGGTCGCGGCGATGCGCGCGGCGGGTGTGCGCAAGCTGGTGTTCTCGTCCACCGCCGCCGTCTACGGCGAGCCGGAGGTCGTGCCGATCGCGGAGACCGCCCGCACCTCGCCGACCAACGCCTACGGTGCCACCAAGCTCGCCGTGGACCACCTGATCACCAGCGAGGCCGTCGCGCACGGGCTGGCCGCCGTCTCGCTGCGCTACTTCAACGTGGCCGGTGCGTACGGCGCGTACGGGGAGCGCCACGACCCCGAGTCGCACCTGATCCCGCTGGTGTTCCAGGCAGCGCTGGGTCAGCGCCCGCACATCGCGGTGTACGGCGAGGACTACCCGACCCCGGACGGCACCTGCATCCGCGACTACATCCACGTCGCGGACCTGGCCGACGCGCACCTGCTGGCGCTGGACGCGGCCAAGCCGGGCGAGCACCTGATCTGCAACCTGGGCAACGGCAGCGGCTTCTCGGTGCGCGAGGTGATCGAGTCGGTCCGGCGCGTCACCGGCCGGGAGATCCCGGTGCAGGCGGCCGGCCGCCGGGCCGGCGACCCGGCCGTGCTGGTGGCCTCGGCCGCCCGCGCCCACGAGGCGCTGGGCTGGACGCCGCGCCGCCCGAACCTGGACGACATCGTCGCCGACGCCTGGAAGTTCGCCCTGGAGAAGCACGGCCAGTAGGCCGCAGGACCCCGCAGGCGCCGCTCCCGGAGGTTGGGGGCGGCGCCTCGGCGTTGCCCGCTTCGACCGGTGATGGCGTGAAATCCCGCCACTCGCGCACCTCCTGACGAAACTTCACCAAACCGCCACGAGGGGGTTTCCCGGCCCGTACGCTGAGTGCGGTACCGGTGGGGGCCGGCGCCCTTTTTCGGCCTCACCGGCCACCGGTGGGCGGGCGGAGTGACGGGCCCGGACCGCGGGTGCCGGGGCCGGTCCCCGCCCCCGGGCTCGGGCCGGTCTGAGCAGGGGGGTAGTGACGATGGGGCGGATCCGCGTCCTGGTGGTCGACTACCCCCCGATCTTAGCCGAGGCCCAGGGCGCGGGGCGCGCCGCCCCCCCCGCGCCCGCGC
>NZ_JBHWIJ010000164.1:0-18554 GCF_042732255.1 Kitasatospora sp. NPDC059803
TGTGGCTGGCCGAACGCTGGGGGCGGTGGGAGGACCTGCAGCGGCACGTGGTGAAGGAGTGCGGCGCCCCCCACCCCCACACCGCCGCCCGGGAGCCGGCGCTCGCCGCCGAACTCGCCTCGTTCTTCGCGGACGAGCGTCCTGACGGCCCGACCGGGCGCCTGGTGCGGGAGCTCGCCGGGCTGTTCGCCGTCCCCGGGATCGCCGAGGCGGTCACCGCGCTCGCCACCGCACCGTCCGGCGAAACGTCCCCGCAGGCCACGGGCGAAACGGCCGCGGCTCCCATCGGGTGATCCGCCGGTTCGGTCCCGACAGCGGGCTCTGATAGGAATGAGCACGGATCCGACGGCACGCCGCCACGGCGCGCGCGGACCCACCCGAACCAGCGGACCGCAGACGCAGCAGAGCGGGGGGCTCAACAGTTGACCCAGGACGTCCAGTTCAGCGCGGAGGCCAATCCCTTCGCAGCGGCGGAGCAGGTCTGCGCGACCCTCGGCACGCTCACCGACGCCCTCTTCGACGAGCGCACCTCCCGCCATCCGGCGGCCTCGCTCAGCACCCTGCGCCCGGCCGAACACCCCGCCGCCGAGGCACTGTTCGGCCTCCCGCTGGCCCCGAACGGCCCGGTGCACGCGGCCGTGGACCGGCTCGGCACGGTGCTCACCGCCGGCACGGCCCGCCCCGGTAGCGGCGCCCGGGTCGCCGACCGGGTGACCGCCGCCCTCCACACCCGCTACGGCGGCGGGGCGGTGCGCGGTGCGATCGCCGACCGGGGCACCACCTCGGCCGCGCTGTTCCACCTGCCGGTCACCGGCGAGTTCGCCGACCCCAAACTGCGCCCGCCGTTCGCCCCGGCACTGGCCGCGCTGGCCGCCGGGCAGCAGACCCGCCAGCCGGTCGAACTGGCCACCGGCGCGGGTGCCGAGGTCCGGCTGGTGGTCCCGCCCGGCTTCCACCCGCTGACCTCCCCCGGTGGTCCGGCCGGGGTCTGCTCCCGTACGGTGCCCGCGCCGGCGGGCGGGGCGGGCGACGTCGCCCCGGCCACCGCCGCGGCCGCCGAGGAACTGACCGGGCATCTGGCCGAGGTCGCCGAGGAGCTGTTCAGCGGTGACGGTCCGGAGCGGCGCCGCGACTTCGCGGTCATCGCCGCCACCCTCGCCGACCTGGTCCACGACGCCGGCACGGTCTACGCGGGCGTCTGCGCGCTGGACGTGGACGGCCGGGCCTCCGACGCCGCCCTCGTCGTCTCGCTCGCCCGGCACCCGCTGCCGATCACCGCGCTCGCCACCGAACTCGCCACCGTCCGGCGGCACGCCGAGGTGTGGACGGTCCTGCTGCCGGCCGGGCCGGCCGCCGTCCTGGTCGAGGGACGGACCGTCCCGGTGCCGGGGCCGCTGTCCGCCGACGGGCAGCGGCGCTGGGTGGTCACCTCGGCGGTCGAGGCCTTCGTCCCGCTGCCGGACGGCGGCACCGTGCTCTGCGTCCAGCTGTCCACGGCGCAGCCGGAGGACTGGGACCTGTACACGCGGGCGTTCGCGGAGCTGCTGAAGAGCGTTCAGTTCGGCTGGGACGGGGAGGTGGCCGGCGCCGCGCCCGTGCCCGCCACACCTGCTGCCGCTCCCGCTCCCGTTCCCGTCGAGAAGGAGCCGGAAGAGGCGGAGGAGGTGCCGGCTGACCTGCGCGGCACGCCGGTGCAGCTCCCGCCCGAGGACTTCAACCCGTTCGCGCCCGTCGCGGAGGCCTCCCCGGCCGACGCCGAGCCGCAGGCGGCGCCAGCCAGGCGGAAGGGCACGCCGGTCATGGTGCCCCCGCCGGACTTCAACCCCTTCGCCCCGGAAAGCCTCCCGCCCACCCCGGACACGTCCCCGGCAGCGGCCGCCCCGACCACCGACCCGTTCGGCACGGTGACGGCCGACCAGTCGGACCCGTTCGGCACCACGCTCGCGGCGCAGGGCCCGGCCGTCCCGCCGCCGCCTTCCGCGCCGCCGGCCGTTCCCGCGCAGGACGCCCCGCGCAAGGGCACGCCCGTCATGGTGCCCCCGCCGGACTTCAACCCCTTCGCCCCGGAAAGCCTCCCGTCCACCCCGGATGAAGCGACGGAGACCGACGCGGCGGAGGCTTCGGGCCCGGAGACCAGGCCGTTCGGCTGAGCCCCGGCAACGGCCCCATCCGACCGGATCCAACCCCAGGGGGCCGCGACAACGCGACGCCGAGAGCCGACAGTTGGCCGCTGCCACGGACAACGCCCGGACGCGGCAGGAGGGTTGGCGAGGCCCTGCGCCGTCAGCCCGCGCGCCGGGCCAGGTGGACCACGTCCGGCACGCCGCGGCTGACCGGGATCTCGTGCGTGACGACGTCGGAGAAGCCCACCGCCCGCAGCGCCTCCTCGAAGTCAGCGGAGGGCTGGGCGCTCCACACCGCCAGCACCCCGCCCGGCTGCAGCCGGTACCAGAGCACCGCGAGCCCGTCGGCGCCGTACAGCCCGGCGTTGGAGTCGGTGACGGTCCAGTCCGGGCCGTTGTCGATGTCGAGGCACAGCGCGTCGTAGCGCTCGCCGTCGGCCGCCGCCAGGTACTCCAGCAGGTCGGTGTGGAGGACCTGGACCCGCTGGTCCTCCAGCGCGCCGCCGGAGAAGGCGCCGAGCGGCCCGTTCCGGTGCCAGTCGATGATGGCGGTCTCGCGCTCGACGATGGCGATCCGCCCCCAGCGCGGCTCGGCCGCCGCGTACGCCAGCGAGAAGCCGACGCCGAGGCCTCCGATCAGCACCGAGGGCTCTGCGGGGGCGCCGGTGCGGTCCAGTTCGTCCAACGCCACCTGGATCAGCAGGCGTTCGGAGCGGCCGTCGGCGGTGTCCATCAGGAAGCAGCCGTTGGCGATGATCTCGAAGTGCCGACCGCGCCGGCGCAGTACCACCTCGCCGAACGGGCCGTCCCGCCGGTCGAGCGTGACGACGGCCTCGTGAGCGTCCCGTTCGGGCAGTGCGGTGGACATGCGGCTTCCTCAGCGGACTCGGGTGCAGGAGCGTCCCGGCGGACGAGTACCCGCCCGACAATAGCCGAGTCCGCCCCTGCGCCCGTCACGTCGTGACCAGCACCCCGGCGTAGGAGACGCCCGCGACGACCACCCAGGAGCCGAGCCCGAGCAGGGCGAGCCGCCCGCCGGTGCGGACCATGGTCGGCAGGTGCACGGCGCTGCCGAGACCGAACAGCGCGGCGGCCAGCAGCAGTTCCTGGGCGTCCCCGGCGAGGGTGAGCGCCCGCTCCGGAAGCACCCCGGTGGTCCGCAGCACGATCATCGCGAGGAACCCCGCCACGAACAGCGGGACGATCGGCGGGCGGCTGCCGGTCTTGACCGGGTTCTTCGCAGGGTCTTCCCCCGACTCCTGGCCCGCCCCGACGACGGCCGCCCCGCCCCGTCGCGCCCGGCGCCGCACCGCGATGGCCATCCCGGCGACCAGCGGTGCCAGCAGCACCACCCGCATCAGCTTGACCAGGACGGCCTCCCGCAGCGCGCCCGCCCCGCCGGTCTGCGCGGTGGCGACCACCTGCCCGACGTCGTGCACGCTCGCGCCGACCCACCGCCCGAACTCCACGTCGCCCAGCCCGAACGGCTGCTGGAGCAGCGGCAGCACGGCGATGGCCAGCGTCCCACACAGGGTGACCAGGGCCACCGAGGCGGCGACGTCCTCCTCCTCGCTGCCGGCCGCCTGGCTGACCGCGCCGATCGCCGAGGCGCCGCAGATGGAGTACCCGGTGGCGACCAGCAGCGGCTGGTCGCCCGGCAAGCCGAGCCGTCGGCCGAGCCAGAGCGTGCCGGTGAAGGTGGCCGCGACCACCGCGAGCACCATGGCGACGGTGGCCCAGCCGAGGCCGAGCACGTCGTCCAGGCTGAGCTTGAGCCCGAGCAGGACGATCCCGAGCCGCATCAGCCGCTTGCCGGCCATGGACAGCCCTGGCCGGGCCACCCCGCGCACCACCGGGCGCAGCCCGGGCAGGTGGGCCGCCGCCATGCCGAGCACGACGGCGGCGGTGAGCTTGGGCACGGCGGGCACGGCCGCGTGGACGGCGATCGCGGCGGCCACCCCGGCCGCCGCAAGCAGCAGGCCGGGGGCGTCCCCGCCGAGCGGGGGCAGTGAGCGGGTGCGCGTGGCGCGCTCCCGGAGGGTCAGTGCCACGCCGCCCTCACTGCTGCTGGTCGGCGGGCAGCCGGTAGACGCGCCGGATGCTGGTGCCGAGCCGCGAGACGTCCGCGCCGTACACGTGGATGGAGATGGCGGTGCTGTTGCAGGCGTTGCGTACCAGGTGGATGTCACCGGGCGGGGCGAAGGCCGCGACGGTGCCGGCCGGGCCGGCGACGTGCTCGGTCTCGACGAGGTGGGCGGTGCGGCCGTCGGAGACCAGCCGGTAGCGGGTCTCGCTCTCCTGGCCCTGGTGGACGCCGGCCACGCACCACGAGACGTGGTCGTGGATCGGGGTCTGCTGGCCGGGCAGCCAGACCAGGGCGACGACGGAGAAGCCGCCGTCCTCCTCGGCGTGCAGAACGTGCTGGCGGTAGCGCTTCGGGTCGCCCTCGCGCTGGGCGGGGGTGAGCAGCGCGTCGGGCCCGTCGGGGTCGGCGTGCAGGTGCGGGGCGAGGCGTTCGCCGACCAGGTAGGCGGTGAGTTCCGGGGGCAGTCCGCGGTCCACGACGGCACGGATCTCGCCGATCAGGGCGGTCATCCGCTCGGTGAGCCGGTCGCTGCCGACCGTGGCTGGGGGTGTCATGCCAGCAGGTTCGGCTGCACCGACCCATCACGTCCAACGATGGTTCTTAAGCTTCCCCCCAACTTCAGCTTATGAATCGCCCCGGCGAGCACCCACCGGAGCCACGACTCAGCACCCGATCCGGTCAGCACCCGATCCGACTGGCCGCCGCCCGCCGCAGATGGTCCAGCACCAGCCCGGTGGCCGGTATCCGCCGGTGCTCGCGCAGCACGTACGCGCTCACCTGCCGACGCAGGTGCGGTTCGACGGCCCGCCCGGTGACCTTGCGGTGGCACATGAAGGAGAGCACCAGCGCGGGCATCAGCGCGATCCCGACCCCGGCGGCGACCAGGCTCTGGACCGCGAGGTTGTCGTCCGTGGAGAACACGATGTCCGGCGCGAAGCCCTCCTCCGCGCAGACGTTCAGCAGGTTGGCCCGGCAGCGCGGGCACCCGGCGATCCAGCGCTCGCCGTCGAGGTCGACGAGCCGAACGGCGTGCCGACGGCCGAGCGGGTGTCCGACCGGCAGCAGTACGGTGAGCAGGTCCTCCATCAGCGGGATCTCGTCCAGCCCGTCGGGCACCTCGGTCGCGCCGCCGGGGTAGCGGAAGGCCAGCGCGATGTCGCACTCCCCGCGCAGCAGTCGCTGGACGGAGTCCGGCGGTTCGGCCTCCAGCAGCTCGACCCGCACACCGGGGTGTTCGGCGAGCAGCCGGGCCATCGCCTCGGGTATCAGAGTGGCGTTGGCGCTGGGGAAGGCGCAGACCCGCACCCGCCCGGCCCGCAACCGGGCGAGCGCGGCGAGCTGCTGCTGGGCGGCGGAGAGGCTGCCGAGGATCAGTTCGGCGTGCCGGGACAGCGCCTCGCCCGCCTCGGTGAGCCGCAGTCCGCGCCCGGCCCGGGTGAACAGCGCGACGCCGACGGTGCGTTCGAGCGCCTTCATCTGCTGGGTGATGGCGGGCTGGGTGTAGCCGAGCTCGCGGGCGGCGGCCGAGTAGGAGCCTGCTCTGACGACCTCGTGGAACGTCCTGATGTGCCGTGAGTCGAATACCGGCTCCATGGCCCCTCCCCCGGTCGTCGTCGTCGAGCCTCCGCAATCATAAGAGGAAATTGGAGGTGCCCGCTCTATCCCCACCCGCACCTATGGTTCAGGATCGAACCAGCCTTCTCACTGCTGCGCGGACGGCGGCAGCCCCATCGCCACCCCGGCCTTGACCACCGGCGCCCCGCCCCGCATGCTCGGGCTGCGCCGGCTGCGGCGCTCGACCCAGCGGGCGAGCCAGGAGAGCAGCAGGCACATGCCGATGTAGATCGGCGCGATCACGATCACCACGGGGATGAACGGCAGGTCGTAGTCGAGGTTGGTGGCGATCAGCTTGCCCGCATGCAGGAACTCCTCGTAGGTGATCAGGAAGCCCAGCGAGGTGTCCTTGAGCGCGACCACCAGCTGGCTGATGATGGCCGGCAGCATGGCCCGGTTGGCCTGCGGCACCAGCACGTACGTCATCACCTGAGTCTTGCGCAGGCCGAGCGCGTAGGCCGCCTCGCGCTGCCCCTTGGGCACCGCGAGCACGCCGGCCCGGAAGACCTCGGCCAGCACCGAGCCGTTGTACAGCACCAGCCCGGCCACCAGCGCCCACAGCGGCTGCACCTTGAGCGCGACGAAGACGAAGAAGATCATCACCAGCAGCGGCATGGCCCGGAAGAACTCCACCACCACCGTGGAGAGCACCCGCACCACCTTGTGGTCGGACAGTCGCCCCGCCGCGAACAGCGCGCCGAAGGGCAGCGCGAACAGCACCGTCCAGCCGAAGGCCTTGAGGGTGTTGCCGAGCCCGCTCAGCAGCAGGTCCTGGACGCCCCGGTACTCGAAGGGCATCCACTTCTGGTACGTGAACTGGTGGGTGTGGAAGAGCATGTAGACGATCCAGCCGATCAGCGCCGCGATCAGCAGCAGCGCGATCCCGCCGTACAGCCGGTGGCGGGCGAGCGCCTTCGGACCGGGGATGTCGTACAGCGCCGAGGATCCAACGGTCATCGCGACACCGCCACTCGTCGTTCCAGCAGGTTGAAGACGGCGCTGACGGCCAGGGTGATGATCAGGTAGCCGACGGCGATCCAGACGAAGGTCCAGATGATGCTGTAGCCCAGCTCGTTGATCGTCCGGTAGGTGCCGAGCAGTTCGGTGACGCTGAACGAGCCGGCGATCGCCGTGTTCTTCGCCAGCGCGATCATCACACTGCCGATCGGCGCGACCACCGACCGGTACGCCTGCGGCATGACCACCACACTCATCGTCTGCCCGAAGCTCATGCCCAGGCTGCGCGCCGCCTCCCCCTGCCCCACCGGCACGGTGTTGATGCCCGAGCGCATCGCCTCGCAGACGAAGGCCGAGGTGTAGCAGCCGAGCGCGGCCACCGCGAAGACGAAGAACGGCAGCGTGATGTTGAAGCGCGGCAGGCCCAGCACCACGATGAAGAACAGCAGGGTCAGCGGCGTGTTGCGCAGCAGCGTCACCCACGCCGTCCCGAACACCCGCAGCGGCCGGACCGGCGAGACCCGGAAGCCCGCGATCATCACTCCCAGCACCAGCGACAGCACGGCGCTCACCGCGAACAGCGAGAGCGTGCCGAGGAAGCCCTCCCAGTAGGTCGACCAGTTGTCGGTCAGCGTTTTCACGGCGCGGCCCTCTCAGTACCGGTCGATCGGCGGCGGTGTGGGCGCCGGCTCCCCGGACAGGCCCAGGGTCGCGTCGTAGGCCTTCTTCCAGTCGCCGTTCTGCTCGTTCTGCGCCAGCGCGTCGTCCAGGGCCAGGCGCAGCACGGTGTCGTTCTTCGGGGTGCCGATCCCGTACGGCTCCTGGGAGAACAGCGGGCCGACCACCTTGAGCTCGTCCGGCGCCTTGGCCGCGTAGCCCAGCAGGATCGCGTTGTCCGTGGTGACGGCGTCGACCTGGCCGGTGATCAGGTTGTCCACGCAGGCCGAGTAGGTGTCGTAGCCGATCAGCTTCGCCTTCGGGAACTGCGACTGGATGCGCTGGTACGGGGTCGAGCCGGCCGCCGAGCAGACCTTCTTGCCGTCCAGGTCCTGCGGGCCGTGGATGGTGTTGTCGTTCCTGCGCACCAGCAGCGACTGCCCGGCGATGAAGTACGGTCCGGCGAAGCCGACCAGCTTCTTCCGGTTGTCGTTGATGGTGTAGGTGCCGACGTAGAAGTCCACCTGGCCGTTCTGCAGCGCGGTCTCGCGGTTGGCCGAGGCGATGGTCTTGAACTCGATCCGGTCCGGCGGAAAGCCCAGGTAGGCGCCGACCATCTTGGCGATCTCGATGTCGAAGCCGGAGTACACGCCGGTGGCCGGGTTCTTCTCGCCCAGGTACGGCTGGTCCTCCTTGGCGCCGACCACCAGGTGGCCCCGGCTCCGGGCGGCGTCCAGGGTCGGCGAGCCGGTGATGGAGGCGGCGTCGCGCACCTGGTAGCTGGGCAGCGCACTCGCCTGCGGGCCCTTGGGCGGCGGGGTGCCGGGCTTGCCGCAGCCGGCGGCCAGCACGGCGAGCAGCAGGACGGCGGCGAGCGCCGTCCGGCCCCGGGCGGCGGTGGTCTTCCTCGTCACGGCGCCGCCTCAGTGCTTCAGGATCTTGGACAGGAAGTCCCGGGCGCGCTCGCTCTCCGGAGCGTTGAAGAAGTCCTCCGGGGCGCGGTCCTCGACGATCCGGCCGTCGGCCATGAAGACCACCCGGTTGGCGGAGGCCCGGGCAAAGCCCATCTCGTGGGTGACCACGACCATCGTCATGCCCTCGTGGGCGAGCTGGCGCATGACGTCCAGCACCTCGTTGATCATCTCGGGGTCGAGCGCCGAGGTCGGCTCGTCGAACAGCAGCGCCTTCGGGTCCATCGCCAGCGCCCGGGCGATCGCCACCCGCTGCTGCTGGCCGCCGGAGAGCTGGGCCGGGTACTTGTCGGCGTGCGCCTCCAGCCCGACCCGCTCCAGCAGGGCGCGGGACTTGGCGTCCGCCTCCGCCCGGGGCCGGCCGCGGACCTTGATCTGCGCGAGCGAGACGTTCTGCAGCACGGTCTTGTGCGCGAACAGGTTGAAGGACTGGAACACCATGCCGACCTCGGCGCGCAGCCGGGCCAGCCCCTTGCCCTCCTCGGGCAGCGGCTCGCCGTCGATCAGGATGGTGCCGTCCTCGATCGGCTCCAGGCGGTTGATCGCCCGGCAGAGCGTCGACTTGCCGGAGCCGGACGGTCCGATGACCACGACGACCTCGCCGCGGCCCACGGTCAGCTCGATGTCCTGGAGGACGTGCAGGTCCCCGAAGTGCTTGTTGACGCCGCGCACCTCGATCAGCGGCGTGAAGGCCGACGGCCCCGCCTGGGCCGGCCCGGGAGCGCTGGTCACCGGCCGCGACGCCCCTTCAGCAGCCAGCCCAGCGCGCCGCCGGCGAGCAGCGTGGCGAGCAGTGCGATCCAGAGCGGCGCGGTGACGGTGAACACCCAGAACTGGATCTTCACCTTGTCGAGGTTCGCGAACAGGAACCACACGGCGAGGACGACGATGACGCCGATCCCGATGTACCGGGTGGGGATCCCAGCGATCTCGCTGCGTTTGGAGCCGGACGAGCCGTCCGAAATCTTGGTCACCGGAGCAGTCTGCGGGCCGGGGATCCGATTTGCCCGGTTACACGCCCTGATGGGCGAGGGAGTAACCCGCACGGGGCAATCAGGCCCCGTGCGGGTTTGAAATGCCGTACGGGTCAACGGCGCCGTACGGGTTCGACGGCGCCGGCCCGCTACCGCTCGTCCCGCCAGGAGCGCCAGAGCGCCGCGTACGGGCCGCCGGCCGCGACCAGCTCCGGGTGGCTGCCGTACTCGCTGATCCGGCCGCCCTCGACCACCGCGATCACGTCCGCGTCGTGCGCGGTGTGCAGCCGGTGGGCGATGGCGATCACCGTGCGGCCCTCCAGCACCCGGGCGAGCGAGCGCTCCAGGTGCCGGGCGGCGCGCGGGTCCAGCAGCGAGGTGGCCTCGTCCAGCACCAGGGTGTGCGGATCGGCCAGCACCAGCCGGGCCAGCGCCAGCTGCTGGGCCTGCGGCGGGGTCAGCGCGGTACCGCCGGAGCCGACCTCGGTGTCGAGGCCGTGCGGCAGCGCGTCCACCCAGCCGCCGGCTTCCACCGCGTCCAGCGCGGAGCGCAGTTCGGTGTCCTCGGCCCCGGGCGCGGCCAGCCGCAGGTTGTCCCGCAGGGTGCCGACGAAGACGTGGTGCTCCTGGTTCACCAGGGCGACCTCCGCCCGCACCCGCTCGGCCGGCATCCGCGCCAGCGCCGCCCCGCCGAGCGTCACGCTGCCGCGCCCGGGGGCGTAGATCCCGGCCAGCAACCGCCCCAGCGTGGACTTGCCCGCCCCGGACGGCCCGACCAGCGCGACCCGGCTGCCCGGCGCGACGTCCAGGCTGATGCCGTGCAGGACGTCGGCGCCCTCGCGGTAGCCGAACCGGACGTCCCGGGCCTCGACCCGGCGGCCGTCCGGGTGGCTGGACTCGTCGCCCTCGTGCTCCGGCACCTCGCGGACGCCGACCAGCCGGGCCAGTGAGGCCTGGCCGATCTGCAGCTCGTCGTACCAGCGCAGGATCAGGTCGACCGGGCCGGTCAGCATCTGCGCGTACAGCACTCCTGTGGTCAACTGGCCGACGGTGATCCACCCCTTGAGGGTGAACAGCCCGCCGAGCAGCAGGGTGGCCAGCACCGCCGAGGAGTAGACCGCGTCGATGGTCGGGAACCAGACCGAGCGCAGCCACAGGGTGTAGCGCTCCCAGGCGAGCCACTCGCCCAGCTTGCGGTCCGTCAGGGCGATCCGCTGGTCGCCCAGGCGCAGCGCCTCCACCGTCCGCCCGGCGTCCACCGTCTCGGCCAGCACGGTGTTCACCGCGGCGTACCCGGCCGACTCGTTGCGGTAGGACTGCGGCGCGCGCTTGAAGTACCAGCGGGAGCTGGCCAGCAGCAGCGGCAGGCCGATCAGCGAGGTGAGCGCGAGCAGCGGCGAGGTGACCAGCAGGGCGCCGATCACCAGCAACAACGACACGATGGCGACGGCGAGTTCGGGCACGGCCTCGCGCACCGACTTGTCCAGCCGGTCGACGTCCGTGGTGCCCCGGGAGACCAGGTCCCCGGTGCCGGCCCGCTCCAGCACACCGGTGGGCAGCGCGACCGAGCGGACCAGGAAGTCCTCGCGCAGGTCGGCCAGCACCCGCTCGCCGAGGACGGCACCGCGCATCCGGGACCAGCCGGTGAAGGCGGACTGCACCACCAGCGCCAGCAGGTACCAGCCGACCGCGACCGCGATGGTGGCCTCGGCGGTGCCGGTGGCCAGCGACTCGACCAGGCTGCCGAGCACCCAGGGGCCGACCAGCCCGGCCACGGTGGCCACCGAGTGCAGTGACACCACCGCGGAGAACCCTCGGCGGTGGCGCCGGGCGAGCAGGCGCAGGTAGGCGCGCACGGCGGCCGGTGAGCCGACCGGCAGGGTGGTGGCCGGCCCCTGCTCCTCATGGACGGGGGGCTTCATGACGTGCTCCTCAGGTATGCGGCGGGTCGGGCGGGGCGGACGGCGCGGGTGCCCACGCGGCCGCTCATACCGGCTCCCCCACCGGTGCCGGCTCCTCTTCGCGGGTGACCACGGCCCGGTAGGCCGGCTCGGTCCGCATCAGGTCGCGGTGCCGCCCGGCCACGGCCACCCGGCCGTCGCGCAGCAGCACCACCCGGTCGGCCTGGTCGAGCAGCAGCGGGCTGGTCGCGAAGAGCACGGTGGTGTGCCCCGCCCGGGTGTCCCGCAGTCCGGTGGCGATCCTGGACTCGGTGTGGGCGTCCACCGCGCTGGTCGGCTCGTCCAGGACGAGGACCGGCGGGTCGGCCAGCAGCGCGCGGGCCAGGGCGAGCCGCTGGCGCTGCCCGCCGGACAGCGAGCGCCCGCGCTCGGTGATCCGGGCGAGCATCGCGTCGCCCGCACACTCCGGCGAGCCGTCCACCAGGGCCTCCAGTACGTCGTCGGACCGGGCGGCGGCCAGCGCCTCGGCCACCGAGACCCGCCCCGAGGACGGGATGTCGAACAGCCCGGCCAGGGTGCCGGAGAGCAGCACCGGCTCCTTGTCGTGGACCAGCACCGCCGCCCTGGCCTCGGCCAGCGGCACCGCGTCCAGCTCCGTCCCGCCGAGCCGGACGGAGGGCTGCTCCGGCTCGTCCTCGGCGGCCGGGACGTGCCCGCCGAGCCGCCCGGCGAGCGCCCCGGCGAAGTCCGGGTCCCCGCAGACGACCGCGGTCAGCTCCCCGGCCCGCGCGGTCAGCCCGGTCGCCGGGTCGAACAGGTCGGCGTTCCCCGGCTTGTTCAGCGAGGCCTCGGCCACGCCGCTGCTGCGGCTGAGCGAGAGCACCCGGACGGCGCGCCCGGCGGAGACCCGGGCGACGCTCCAGGCGTGCGCGGCCTCGCCGAGGATCCGCAGCGGCGCCGCGAGGAAGGCGGTGGCGCCGTACACGGCGATCAGGGTGCCGACGGCGAGCTCGCCCGCGGCCGCCTGCCGGGCGCCGTACCACGTCACCCCGATCACGAACAGGCCTGGCAGCAGGACCTGTTGGGCCTGCATCAGCGACCAGATCCGGGCCGATCGGACGGCCGCGGCCCGGACCTTCTGGGAGGCGGCCCGGTACCGGTCGAGGAACAGTTCCTCGCCGCCGATGCCGCGCAGCACCCGCAGCCCCGCCACGGTGTCGGCGGCCAGCTCGGTGGCCTTGCCGCCGAGCGTGCGCTGCTGCTCGTACCGCCGCTCGAACGGCCCGATCAGCGGCCAGACGGCGGCCGCCAGCACCGGGACGCCGAGCAGCACCCCGACCCCGAGCACCGGTTCGACGACCAGCACGGCCGAGCTGACGGCCAGCCAGACGATCACCGCGGCCCGGACCCGGGCGACGAGTTCGACGTACCAGCCGATCCGCTCGACGTCCCCGCTGCCGACCGCGACGACCTCTCCCGTGGCGATCCGGCGGGACAACCCGGCGCCCAGGTGAGAGGCCTGCCGGGCCACCAACTGCTTCACGTGGCACGCCGCGTGGATCCAGTTCCAGATCGCCTGCCGGTGCAGCAGCACAGCACCGAGCGCGGACAGCACGGCGAGCGCCACCGCGAGGGCGCCGGCCCGCCAGATCCCGGCGGCCTCGCCGTCGACAGCGGCCTGCACGCCCCACCCGAGCGCTATCGGCAGCGCCGCCTGGCCGCCCATCTCCAACAGCGCCCAGCAGGTGGCGAGCACCTGCCCGCGCCGCTGGCCGCGCTGGAGCCAGCGCAGGAAGGCCGGGGGCGAGGAGAGATCGGGACTACCGGGGTCGGCCAACGGCAGGGGGGTGAGCAGCATGACACTCCGATACAGGAGGGTGCGGGACGGTGCTGGAGGTCCTGGAGGTGCTGGAGGGCGCGAGCAGGCGTGAGCGGGCACGCCGGGAGAAGGTCACGAGCCGGAGGCACGGGTCTCGCGGCACGGCGGGCCCGACTCGCGCGAACAGCGGAAGACGGGCGGCGGCGGGCGACAGCGCGGCGCCTCGCCCCGGCGGCATCGGCGCGTCCGGGGCGGCGCCGAACGGGACCGCCGGACGGGACGGCCGGACGGGGGCGGGAAGGGCACGAAGGGCCCGGATCTCAGGAGGTCATGGCCACGAGCCTGCCAACCCCGATGTGATCTGCGCAACAGGTTTTTTCGCCGCCCGGCCCCCGGATCCCCGCCGAAGCGGGCCTCCGGCCCCGCAAGATTCCCCCGAACGGCGGGAACAATCCCGCCCGGGTCCCAGTTGCCCCCTTCTGGAATCAGACGGACAACCAGGAGGGCACCCCTTCCCGTGAGCAACATCCCCAACGTCACGCTGAACGACGGCGCGCAGATCCCGCAGCTCGGATTCGGCGTGTGGCAGGTCCCGGACGACGAGGCCACGACCGCCGTCCGCACCGCGATCGAGGCGGGCTACCGCTCCATCGACACCGCGGCCATCTACGAGAACGAGGCCGGCACCGGCCAGGCGATCACCGAGGCCCTGGCCGGCGGCGTCGCCCGCGAGGACCTCTACATCACCACCAAGCTGTGGAACTCGGGCACCCGCGACTGGTCCGGCGAGCAGGGCCGCGACGCCGTCCTGCGCGAGTTCGACGCGTCGCTGGCCAAGCTCGGCCTCGACTACGTCGACCTCTACCTGATCCACTGGCCGCGCCCGAAGCACGGCAGCTACCTGAACGTCTGGAAGGCCTTCGAGCAGCTGAAGGCGGACGGCCGGGTCAAGTCGGTCGGCGTCTCCAACTTCGGGCCCGAGCAGCTCACCCGACTGCTCGACGAGACCTCGGTCGTCCCGGTGCTGAACCAGGTCGAGCTGCACCCGTACTTCCCGCAGACCGAGCTGCGCGCCTTCCACGCCCAGCACGGCATCGCCACCGAGGCCTGGAGCCCGCTGGGCCAGGGCAAGGAGCTGCTCGCCGAGCCGGTGCTGGCGAAGATCGCCGAGAAGCACGGCCGCACGGTCGCCCAGGTGGTGCTCCGCTGGCACCTGCAGAGCGGCGTGATCGCGATCCCGAAGTCGGTCACCCCGGCCCGCATCCGGGAGAACCTGGACGTCGCCGGCTTCGAGCTGGATGCCGAGGACCTCGCCGCGATCGCCGGTGTCGCCACCGGCACGCGGATCGGTCCGGACCCGCAGGAGTTCGACTGGAACTGACGGCACCCGCCGTCCGACTTCTCTGACGAGCGGTCATGTCGAACGACCGCCCACCCCTGCAGGGGTGGGCGGTCTTCGGTGTGCCGCGATCCACCAGCGCCGACGAGCAGCGGCCTCCGGCACGTCAGGCCACCAGCACCTTGAGCCGTCAACGGCTTGAGTCATCAACGCCTTGAGCCGTCAACGCCTCAAGCCTTCGGCACACCAGGCCTTCCGTACGTTGGCGAATCGTTTTGGCTGGCGCTCAAAGGATCCTTCTAGAGCCGCGCCGCCTTGCCGAGGAGCGCCAGCGCGGGCCCGTGCTCACTCTCGTCCAGCGGGGCGAGCAACAGCCGCTGGACCTCGGCCACGCCGGCCGTCGAACGGTGCAGCAGGTCCTGGCCCGCCGGCGAGAGCGACAGCAGGTTGCGGCGCCCGTCCGAGGGGTCGCGCCGGCGCTGCACCAGACCACGGCGCACCAGCCGGCTCACCATCTCGGCCATCGTCGCCTTGTCCAGCGAGGCCAGCTCACCGACCGTGCGCTGGTCGGCGCCCGGTTCCAGTTCGAGCGCGTCCAGCACCGCGTACTGCGGAGCCGTCAGCTCCGCACCGACGTGCTCCGACCAGAGTTTGGTGTGCACCTGCTGGCCCACCCTGATCAGGTAGCCGATCGCCCGCTGCGCGTCCAGTATCGGCCGTGTGTCGGAGAACACGGCGACCGCGGCGGGCTCCAGCCTGGCTATCTTGGCCATCACCCGCACGATCTCCACCTGCTCCTCCGCCGTCAGCGGCTCGAACAGGGTGCGCTGCACGCGGACCACACCGCCGGTGGCCTCACGCACCGCCTGGGCACCGCTCTGCGAGAGAGCGAGCAGTTTTCGCCGGCCGTCGGCCGGGTCACGCCTTCGCAGCACCAAGCCGCGGCGGACCAGCCGCGCGACCATCTCCGCCATCGTCGCCTTGTCCAGCGAGGCTCGCTCGCCGACCGTCCGCTGGTCGGCACCCGGTTCGAGGGCCAGGACCAGCAGGACGGCGAACTGCGGAGCCGTGAGATCGGCTCCGACATGCTCGGACCACAGCCTGGTGTGAACCTGCTGTGCAACGCGAATCAGGTGTCCGGGCGACTGTTGCAGTCGCGCGGACACGCGGGTCGTCGGGATCTCCCCCAGCACCATGTATCCGTCCCGATGTCACACCCGGTGTGTGTGGGACACCCGGGTGGGGCAGTAACGGCGAGTGGGCGTCCAGCTATGAGGGAGGGCGCTCCAGCCGTGCAGCCGGTGGCTGCTGGCGGACACTATACAAACGGCGGGCCCTTGCTGGCAGGCAGGGGCGGATAGTAGACGCAGGTTCGGCAACATTGGCATATTTACGCGCCCGCCACGCCCTCTCGGTAACCCGTTCTCAGTAGAAAGCCGACCGGTCGGTCCTTACCGACCGTCACCCGCGACTCTCCGACCCTGTTCGCCCTCCCTACTCGCGGGTAGGGTGTGGCCACCCTCCCCGGGGCGCTCCCCGCGGAGACCACCCCGAGAGAGACGAGAGCGAGCATGACCGAGCAGAGCACCGCCCCCCGGGTCGCCGTCGTCACCGGCGCCGCCCGCGGCCTGGGCGCCGCCACCGCCGTGCAACTGGCCTCCGACGGCTACGCCGTGGCCGTCCTCGACCTGGACGAGACCGCCGGGAAGGACACCGTCGACCGGATCACCGCGGCCGGCGGCCGGGCCCTGGCCGTGGGCGCCGACGTCTCGGACGCCGACCAGGTGCAGGCCGCCGTCGACCGGGTGGCCGCCGAGCTCGGCGCCCCCGTCGTGCTGGTCAACAACGCGGGCGTGCTCCGCGACAACCTGCTCTTCAAGATGTCCGAGTCCGACTGGGACACGGTCATGAACGTCCATCTGCGCGGGGCCTTCCTGATGACCCGCGCGGTGCAGAAGCACATGGTGGACGCCGGTTTCGGCCGCATCGTCAACCTGTCCTCCTCGTCCGCCCAGGGCAACCGCGGCCAGGCCAACTACTCGGCCGCCAAGGCCGGTCTGCAAGGCTTCACCAAGACTTTGGCCATTGAGCTGGGCAAGTTCGGCATCACCGCCAACGCCGTGGCCCCCGGCTTCATCGCCACCGACATGACCGCGGCCACCGCCGCCCGGGTCGGCATGGACTTCGAAGACTTCAAGCGGGCTGCGGCCTCCCAGATCCCGGTCCAGCGGGTCGGTCTGCCTGAGGACGTCGCCCACACCATCTCCTTCCTCGCGAGCGAGGGCGCCGGCTTCGTCTCCGGGCAGGTGATCTACGTCGCGGGCGGCCCCCTCGACTGAGCACGGAACCTACACAGGGTTACCACGGAGTGGGAAGCCGGCCGCGCCGGCCGCCCACTCCGTTTTCTTTACCGGGGCTTTTGCAGAATCATTCGAACACCACACTGGCATTCGATCCGAGAATCGCGGAAATCACTCCCCGGGCGGACCTCTCCCCGCCAATTGTCGATTTCACGGGAAAATGACAAATCCCTCCGGAATAGCCCCGGCCGGATGGGTAAGGTCACCCCCGTGCAAGCCCCGAGTACCCCCGCGCCCTATCCGAACCAGGGGCCGGAGCAGCTCACCACCACCCACCGCGAGCGCCCGAGCCCCGAACGAGCCCACCGCCGCGAGCCCGGCTGGCCGCCGATGGGCCGCCGACAGGCCGCCCTGCTCGCCGTGACCTGCGTCGCCTACCTGCTGGTCCTGGCCGGTGTCCTGCTCAACACCGCCCTGGTCGACCTCGACTGGTCGGTCCGACTGTTCCGCCCCTACGAACGCTGGCCCAGCCTGGAACCGCTGCTCGACACCTGGGTGGTCGCCGGGCAACGCGGCCCCTCCGCCATCGCCGCCTTCGTCTGGCTCGGCTGGCGCGCGCACCGGCTGGGGCGGCTGCGCCCGCTGCTGGTGATGGCCGTCGCGCTGCTGCTGCTCAACGTCACGGTCGGCGCGGTCAAGATCGTCACCGGCCGGCTCGGCCCGCACTACGCCCAGTACGTCGGCTCGCCCGAACTGTTCTCCGGCGGCACCATCTTCCCGTCCGGTCACACCGCCAACGCGGTCGTCACCTGGGGCGTGCTCGCCTACCTCGCGGTCCGCTGGCGGCGCACCGGCGCGGTGATCGCCGCCGCCACCGCCTGCTCGATCGGCCTGACCACGCTCTACCTGGGCACCCACTGGGTCACCGACGTGCTGGCCGGCTGGGCCGCCGGACTGCTGGTACTGCTCTCGCTGCCGCTGCTGGAGCCGCTGGTCGTCGCCGCCGAACAGCGGTTGGCCCGTCGGCCGGGCCACTGAGCCCGCACGCCACGACCACCGCGGCCACCGGCCACCCCGGCCGCCGGAAAGGTCGACCACCGGGAGGGCGGCCCTACCCCTCCCAGCTACGCTCGACCACGCCGTCGCGCACCGCGAGGTTGAGCCGGCCCTCACGGTGGTCCATGGTCATCATCGCCCCCGGCTCCAGCACCCGGACCGAGGCCCAGCCGTGCCGCCGGGCCAGCTCCCGGGCCCGTTCGATCCGCAGCCCCGCGTAGCCCTCGGCGTCCGCCGCCGCGTCCGACCCCGTCATCACGTCTCCCCCGCTCTCCCCCACGGACGTACGCTGGAATCGTAGCCCCCACCCGCGCGGCCCGGAGGTGAACGGCCATGCGCACCACCACTCCGCGACGGCCGTGGCGCAGCGGCACCGAGCCGGCCACCGCCCGCAGCGATCTCAAGCTCCGCTACCTGCTGTCGCTCACCTTCACGCCGCTGTTCGCGCTCGCGACGGCGGGCTTCGCGATCTGGGCGGCGGCCTCCCCCGCCAACGGCGCCCCCAGCCAGGGGACCCTCACCGGCTTCGCCATCGCCTGCGGCCTGCTCACCCTGTTCGCCACCGTCGATCTCGTCGTGGTCATCCGGCGCCGCCGGACCGAGCTCTGACACGGTGTCTCCCACGGAGTGGGGGGGGGGGGGCCGCCGCGCGGCACACCCGCCCGACAACACCGCCCACCCCCCCCCGCCCCCCCCGCGACCCCCCCCCCCACCGCGCGAGGGACGGCGCCCCCGCGGGAGGCAGGCCACCCCCCCC
>NZ_JBHWIJ010000165.1:0-9845 GCF_042732255.1 Kitasatospora sp. NPDC059803
AAGTCGACGCTGACGTTGTCGAGGGCCACGACGCGGGTCTCCCCGTCCCCGTAGACCTTGTTGAGGCCGGTGGCGCGGGCGGCCGCCAGGCCGGTACGGACGGCGGTTGCGGGGGTCGTCACGGGGGTGCTCCTGAGGGCGGGAACGGACAATCGGGTTCCGTTCCATCCTCCCAATCCGTTCGAGCGCGATGCGTATGTCCCGAGGAGGGGCGACCCCCGCCGTCTCGGCGGCTCGGCGGGGGTCTTCTCATCCTCAGGTATGACACCGATCCCTGAGGACCATGGTCCCTGTGCTGCGGACGATGGTCCCCGTGCTACTCCACCGCGACGCCGAACGCGCCCGCCAGCCCGAGCAGACCGTTCGTCACCGAGCGGCCCGACGGGCTGAACTGCCAACCGCCGCCCGCACGCTGGAACGAACCCATGAGCATCGCGCTGTCCGGCACGCCGCCGGTGCCGGCCGCCCACTCCGCCGGACCGGCCGCGCCCGGACCGTACGTCGCCGCCAGGGCGACACCGTGCACGTAGCCGAGCGGCAGGGCCCGCGGCTCCTCCTCCTCGGTGGAGACGGCGACCACCACCTCGTCCACCGTGGCCGCCAGCCGCTCCAGGTCCAGGGTCAGCCGGACCGCCCGGGCCGGCTCGCCCGGCACCGAGTGGGTCGGGTGCAGCCGCACGGCGCCGTCCGGGTCCTGCGGGTTGTTGAAGAACACGAAGTGCTCGTCGCTCAGCACCCGCCCGGCGGCGCACAGGAACGCGGTGACGTCCAGCTCCACCGCGTCGCCGCCGGCCGTCCGGCTCTGCCAGCTGACCGTCAGGCTGCTGTGACGGTCCGTCGGCGCGGCCGCCGGTGCGGGCTTCTCCTGTTCCGCGGAGCCGCCGCCGAGCCGCCCCCGCAGCCCCTGCTCGGCCAGCAGCTCCACCAGCTCCGGCCCGCTGACCAGCGTCAGCGGCTTCCCCTCGATGTAGCTGTACGAGCCGCGGCCGAAGCCGGCGGTGGTCACCAGGATGCCCTTGTTGGCCCCGTGGTGCCGGACGGTCGACTCCAGGTCGCGCACGGCCGTCGGGGACACCGTCTTGCGGTAGCGCTTGGCCTGGATCACGATCTTGCCGCCGGTCACCGGGTCCAGGTCCTCGGCGACCACGTCCACCCCGACGTCGCCGCTGCGGGCCGTGGTCATCACCCGGAAGCCGCGCAGCCGGAACAGCTCGGCGATCAGCTCCTCGAACTCGATCGGGTCCATCTCGAACAGGTCCGGGTCGTCGTCGCCGCCGTGCCCGGCCAGGCTCCCGCCGACCGTCTCCGGCAGCCGGTCCGGCCGCACCTCGTCCAGCCGCTCCGGGCGCGCCGACAGCTTGCCGCCCAGGCCCTGGAAGCAGTCCACCGGCGCCACCCGGTCCAGCGCCAGCCCGGCGAACTCGGCCCGGGAGGCGGTCAGGGTGGCGAGGAAGCGCTCCGCCTCCCGGCCGGTCGCCGGGTCGATGCCGAGGACGAAGCCGTTCAGCACCACCGAGTCCAGCATCCCGTCCCGGTCCGCCCGGAACAGCTCCGCCGCCAGCCGCAGCGCCGACTGCGCCAGCACCTCCCGGTACAGCGCCTTGCGCTCCGTCGCCGGGCGGGCCACCTCCGCCTCGCGGTCGTCCGTCTTCACGTACCGGACCCGGCCGGCGGCCGGCACCACGTCCGGGCCGGGCAGCTCCCAGTTCACCACCAGCTGCCGGGTCGAGGCCTCCCAGGCCGCCACCAGGCGGTGCGGGAAGCCCTCCGGCCAGGCCGCCGAGGCGTACAGGCCGGCGGTGAAGTACTCCTGCACCGCCTCCGGCTCGCCCGCGCGCAGCCGCCGCAGCAACTCCTCGGTACGGGCGGCGCGGTCCTCGTCCTGGCGGCGGCACTGCGCCGCCCAGGCCAGGTACTCCTGGTGGTAGGCGGCCAGCCGGCGCTGCCGGTCGGCCTCCTGCGCCTGGGCGGCGTACCAGTCCTGCTCGAACCGGGCCCGGGCCTGCGCCAGGTACTGCTCGTACTGCCGCCGCACCCCCGGATTGCGCGCCTGCACCTGGTCCGGCGGCGGCACGTGGTACTTGGGGCCGCCCTGATCGGGCAGCTCCACCGGCCGGCCCAGCGGGCCCGGGTCGAACGGCGGCACCGGGCGCGGCGCCAGCAGCGCCTGCGGGCCGAACGCCGGAGCCGCCAGCCCGGCGGCCAGCAACCCGCGCAACTCCTCGACCCGGGCTTCCAGTTCGGCCGTCAGTCGGGCCGCCTCCGCCTCCCGGGACTGCTGGTAGGCCCGCTGTGCCTCCCGCTCGTTGCGGGCCGTCGCCCGCTGCTCATCCCGCTGCTCGCGCTCCAGCCGGCGCTGCTGCGCCGCCTCGGCACGCCAGCGGGCCTCCTCCCGGCGCTGCTGCTGTCGCTGCGCCTCCGCCCAGATCGCCAGCACTCCGTCGTTCCGCCGCCCCGCCACCGTCCACCCCTTCATTGCACGCCGGACCGGTCGCGCCGCACGCCTCCCGGCCGCGCCGCCAACCGCGCCCGCAACAATAGAACGTGAACACCCCACCGGGCCAAGCCCCGCGAGCAGCACGGCTGCACTGCACCGGTCAGTGCACCTGGGGCGCGTCCCCGGGTTGGGCGTGCCAGCGCCAGTCGGTGCGCAGCGGCCGGCCGGGCAGCGGGGCGCGGCCGGTGGCCCACAGAAGGGTCGGCCAGGGGACGTCGGCGGCGGTGACGGGGACGTCGGGGAAGAGGCGGGCCAGGACGCGGCGGCAGAGGTCGGCCGGGGGGTCCCAGGGCAGGCCGAGGCCCTGGGCGACGTCGTGCAGGTGCACCAGCGTCTCGACCAGGCTCATCGCGACGAACCCGGCCGGGTCGGCGACACCCCACGGGTGGTAGGCGCGGACCTCGGGCGCGGCGGCGCGGGCGATCGCGACCATCAGCCCGCCGCTCGCCTCCAGCACCTCGACCAGCCCGTCAGGCCCGCTCGCGCGGTCGGCGCGGACGAAGTTGTTCGGCCCGCCGGGGAAGCGGCGCTCGGTGGCGAAGGGGACGTACCGCTCGCGCGGCGGGGCGGCCGGGCCGAGCTGGGCGGCGTAGGCGAGCAGGTCGTCGGCGAGGTGCTCGACGGTGGTCCAGCAGTCCCAGGTGACCGTCCCGGCGGGCCGGGACCAGTCGGCGTCCGCGGGCGCCGCGCGCAGGGTGGCGGCGGCGAGCCGGAGGACGAGCGCGAGGTCGTCGGCGGTGACGGGGGACTGGGCGGCGGGCTCGGGCGTCATGGTCGCGGAGGCTAGCAGGGGGCACTGTCAGGGGCCGCACTTGTCAGGGGCGGCGGGTACTCTGCACTGGTTCGAGAGGGAGGCATGCCCGTGACGATCGCACCGCAGCACCACCCGGACCGGCCCGCCGGCTGGGTCTCCACCGGGCTGAGCTGGCACGAGGGCCGCGCCCTGCTCGGCGCCGTGCGCGGCGGCCAGACGCACGAGCGGGCCGTCACGCCCGGCGCGGAGGTCGGCTGGCTGCTGGGCGGGCCGCGCCGCTGCACCGGCGCCTGGCTGGCCGGGGCGACGGAGCGCACCCCGTGCCCGCACCACGCGGTGATCGCGCCGGACGGCGCCGCCGTGCAGTGCCCGGCCTGCCAGAGCGTCGACCGGGGCCTGGCCCTCGCCCGGGACCAGATCCTCGACGACGGCCGGACGTACCTGCTCTACCTCGCCTGGTTCGGCGACGGCCTGCTGAAGATCGGCCTGACGGCCGAACAGCGCGGCGACAGCCGACTGCTCGAACAGGGCGCGCTGGCCTACGCGTTCACCGCCCGGGGCGGGCTGCCGGCCATCCGGCGCGCCGAACTCACCGTCGCCGCCTCCGGGTTGGCCCGCGAGCGGTTCAAGGCCAGGCTGAAGACCGAGCACTGGTGGGCGCACGGCGACGAGCCGTACCGCCGGGCCGTGCTGGCCGAGGCCCGGGCCCAGGCGCACCGCCTCCTGGCCGGCCACGCGCTGGAGCTGCTCGCCGAGCGCCCGGTGGTCGACCACGTGGCGCGGTTCGGGCTGTCCGACGGCGCACCGGAGGCGTACCGGCAGGTCGGCGGCCTGGCCGACGGGGCGGTGATCGCGGGCACCCTGCGGCCGCCGGTGGGCCGCCACCTGTTCCTGGACCAGGCCGACGGCTCGGGGCCGCTGCTGCTGGACACCCGGCTGCTCACCGGCTGGACGCTCGCGCCCGTCTCCGGCCGCCCGACGTCCGGGGTGGCCCTGGAGGAGCGGGTCCGCCCGCCGGAGCCGGACACCCAGGAGGCGCTTTTCTAGAGTGAATCCGGGCTGGGGTGGTTCCCCGCGAGCGCGAGCCCGGGGGCTGCGGGCTCAGCCCAGCCTGCTGCGCACCCCGCCCGGGCCGGAGCGGGCCCGGTGGGACAGCGGCGGCCGGGACGGGCGGACGTCGGCGCGCGCGGCGGGCTCGCCCTCGGCGGTGCGCCGGGCGAGTGCGGCCCGGGCGGCGGCCAGGGCCACGCGGGTGAGCAGCGGGTCCTCCTGGACGCCGGCGGACCGTTTGGCCGCCTGGCAGTGCGAGCACCAGATCGGGGAGGCGGGCCCGTCCGGGTACGCCATGCTCTCGGGCGGCAGGTAGTGTCCGCCGCACTCGACACACTCGAAGACCAGCCTCATCCGGCGATCACCGTCCCGGATCCGTGGCACCGACCGCAGGGCGACCAGAAGGTGTGGATCCTCGGCACCATGCTCCCTTCCTCGTCCCGTTCGACCGTGGCTTCGGTCTTCTGGGTCCCCCCGGACCCGCCGCAACCGGAACAGGACTGAACCTCGGGCATATGCCGTCCTTCCGTAGCGGAGGACCACGGTAGCGCGAATTCCCGGGCGCGGGCGCGGGACCTGACGATCCACCACCCCTCGGAGGAGCGTGCGAATGCCCTGCACGCCCCACTGCACGCCGTCGGCCCCGCACCCGGGGGCGCGGGGCCGGGGCACGGGGCCGGTCGAAGCGGTGCGTCAACCGCGCGCGGCCCGCAGGAACTCGCGGTTCATCGCGGCGATGCTGGGCAGCGGGATGCCCTTGGGGCAGGCGGTGGCGCACTCGCCGGTGTTGGTGCAGCCGCCGAAGCCCTCGGCGTCCATGGCCGTGACCATGTCCCGCACCCGGGAGGCGCGCTCCGGCGCGCCCTGGGGGAGCACGTTGAGGTGGACCACCTTGGCGGAGGTGAACAGCATCGCCGAGCCGTTCGGGCAGGCCGCCACGCAGGCGCCGCAGCCGATGCACTCGGCGTGTTCGAAGGCGGTGTCGGCGGCCTCCTTGGGGACGGGCGTGGCGTGCGCGTCGGGGGCGCTGCCGGTGGGGGCGGAGATGTAGCCGCCGGAGCCGATGATCCGGTCGAAGGCGGAGCGGTCCACCACCAGGTCCTTGACCACCGGGAAGGCCGCCGCCCGCCACGGCTCGACGTCGATGGTGTCGCCGTCCCGGAAGTGCCGCATGTGCAGCTGGCAGGTGGTGGTCCGCTCGGGGCCGTGGGCCTGGCCGTTGATGACCATGCCGCAGGCGCCGCAGATGCCCTCGCGGCAGTCGTGGTCGAAGGCCACGGGCTGGTCCCCGCTGGTGATCAGCTCCTCGTTGAGGCTGTCGAGCATCTCCAGGAAGGACATGTCGGGGCTGATGCCGCCGACCTGGTAGGTCGTCATCGACCCGGGGGCGTCCGGGCCCGGCTGGCGCCAGATGCGCAGGGTGAGGTTCATGCGTAGCTCCGCTGGGTGGGGTGGACGTACGCGAAGTCGAGGGCCTCGCGGTGGAGGACGGGGGCGGCGCCGGTGCCGGTGAACTCCCAGGCGGCGGCGTAGCCGTACTCCTCGTCGCGCCGGGCGGCCTCGCCGTCGGGCGTCTGGCTCTCGGTGCGGAAGTGGCCGCCGCAGGACTCGGCGCGGTGCAGGGCGTCCAGGCACATGAGTTCGGCGAGCTCGAAGTAGTCGACGAGCCGGTTGGCCTTCTCCAGCGACTGGTTGAGCTCCTGCCCGGTGCCCGGCACCTTGATCCGGCGCCAGAACTCCTCGCGCAGCTGCGGGATCCGCGCCAGGGCCCGGCGCAGCCCGGCCTCGTCGCGGGCCATCCCGCACTCGTCCCAGAGGAGTTCGCCGAGTTCGCGGTGGAAGGAGTCGGGGGTGCGGTCGCCGTCGACCGCGAGGATGAGGTTCAGCCGGTCCTCGACCTCGGCCTCGGCCTCGGTGACCGCCGGGTGGTCGGCGGGGACGGCGGGCAGCGGGTTGCGGGCCAGGTAGTCGTTCAGGGTGGGCGGCAGGACGAAGTAGCCGTCGGCGAGGCCCTGCATGAGCGCGCTGGCGCCGAGCCGGTTGGCGCCGTGGTCGGAGAAGTTGGCCTCCCCGACGGCGAACAGGCCGGGGACGGTGGTCTGCAGGTCGTAGTCGACCCAGAGTCCGCCCATCGTGTAGTGGATCGCGGGGTAGATCCGCATCGGCACCCGGTACGGGTCCTCGGCGGTGATCCGCTCGTACATGTCGAACAGGTTGCCGTACTTGGCGGCGACGGCGTCCCGGCCCAGCCGGCGGATGGCGTCGGCGAAGTCCAGGTAGACGCCCTGCCCGCCGGGGCCGACGCCGCGGCCCTCGTCGCAGACGTTCTTGGCGGCCCGGGAGGCGATGTCGCGCGGCACCAGGTTGCCGAAGGCCGGGTAGGTCCGCTCCAGGTAGTAGTCCCGCTCGTCCTCGGGGATCTCGGCCGGCGGCCGGGTGTCGCCCTGCGCCTTGGGCACCCAGATCCGGCCGTCGTTGCGCAGCGACTCGCTCATCAGGGTGAGCTTGGACTGGTGGTCGCCGGAGCGCGGGATGCAGGTGGGGTGGATCTGGGTGAAGCACGGGTTGGCGAAGTGGGCGCCGCGCCGGTGGGCCCGCCAGATCGCGGTGGCGTTGGAGTTCTTGGCGTTGGTGGAGAGGTAGAAGACGTTGCCGTAGCCGCCGCTGGCGAGGACCACGGCGTCGGCGGTGTGGGTGCTGATCGCACCGGTGACGAGGTCGCGGGCGACGACGCCGCGCGCCCGGCCGTCGACGACCAGCAGGTCGAGCATCTCGGTGCGCGGGTGCATCTCCACGTTCCCGGCCGCGATCTGCAGGGACAGCGCCTGGTAGGCGCCGAGCAGCAGCTGCTGGCCGGTCTGGCCGCGCGCGTAGAAGGTGCGGGAGACCTGCACGCCGCCGAAGGAACGGGTGTCCAGCAGGCCGCCGTACTCGCGGGCGAACGGGACGCCCTGGGCGACGCACTGGTCGATGATCTCGACCGACACCTGGGCGAGCCGGTGCACGTTGGACTCGCGGGCGCGGAAGTCGCCGCCCTTGACGGTGTCGTAGAACAGCCGGCGGACCGAGTCGCCGTCGTTGCGGTAGTTCTTGGCCGCGTTGATGCCGCCCTGGGCGGCGATCGAGTGAGCCCGCCTCGGGGAGTCCTGGAAGCAGAACTGGACGACGTGGTAGCCCTGTTCGGCCAGCGTGGCACCGGCCGCGCCGCCGGCCAGGCCGGTGCCGACCACGATCACGGTGTGCTTGCGCCGGTTGGCCGGGTTGACCAGCTTGGCCTCGAACCGCCGCTGGTCCCAGCGCTGTTCGATCGGCCCGGCGGGGGCCTTGGTGTCGGCGACGGGCTCGCCGACGGTGTAGTCCAGGTAGCTCATTTGACGACTCCGAACATCACGGCCACGGGGACGGACAGGAAGCCGACGGTCAGCGCGAGCGCCAGGCCGTTGGCGGTCAGCTTGAGCACCCGGTCCCGGCGGGCGTTGTTGGCGCCGAGGGTCTGCGCGGCGCTCCAGAAGCCGTGCCGGATGTGCAGGCCGACGGCGAGCATCGCGACGATGTAGATCAGGCAGCTGTACCACTGGCCGAACGAGGCCACGATGTTCTGGTACGGGCGGCCGTGTTCGGCGGCGGGGTTCACGGTCAGCGTGGTCAGGTCGAGGATGTGCCAGACGATGAACAGTGCCAGGATCACCCCGCCCCAGCGCATGGTCCGGGTCGCGTAGCTCGCCCGGCGACGCTTGTGGACGTACTTGCTCGGCCGGGCGGCGAGATCGCGGCGGCTGAGCTGGTAGGCCGAGACGCCGTGCAGCACGACGGCGGCCAGCAGGCCGAAGCGGGCGATCCACAGGAACCACTCGTGGCCCAGGAACGGCTGTCCGATGGTGCGCAGCCAGGCCGCGTAGCCGTTGATGTCGTCCGGGCCGGCGAACACCTTGAGGTTGCCCAGCATGTGCGCGACGAGGTAGAGCAGCATGGCCAGTCCGGTGACGGCCATGACCGCCTTCTTGCCGACGGTCGACCGCCAGAGCGTCGCCAGGGTGGACGGATGCCGGGCCGTCCGAGTCGCGGTTGTCATGGCTGCAACGGTAGGGACGGCCACCAGGGTGCGTCCAAGACATGCTGCAGCTCGTGACGATAGCCGTGGCCTATCGATGCGGCCTATCCTGGTCGGGTGCAGCTCCAGCAACTCCGCTACTTCCTGGCCGTCGCCGAGACCCGGCACTTCACCCGGGCCGCCGAGGCGGCACACGTCGCCCAGCCCTCGCTCTCCCAGCAGATCCGTTCGCTGGAAAGGGAGTTGGGCGCCGAGCTGTTCCACCGCACCCGGGGCAACATCGCCCTGACCGACGCCGGGGAGGCGCTGCTGCCACTGGCCCGGCGCATCCTCGCGGACACCGAGAGCGCCCGGCTGGCCGTCCAGGAGACGGTCCAGCTGCGCCGCGGCCGGGTCCGGCTCGGCGCGCCGCCGAGCCTGTGCACCAGCCTGGTGCCGGACGTGCTGCGGGTGTTCCGGGACCGCCACCCGGGGGTGGCGCTGGCGGTCCGGGAAGGCGGCTCGCGCGACCTGGTCCGCTCGCTGGCGGCGGGGGAGCTGGACCTCGCGCTGATCATCACCCCGCCGAGCGGGGAGGCCGCACCGGCGCTGGCCGTCACCGAGCTGCTGCACGAGGAGCTGGTGCTGGTCTCCGCCGAGCGGCAGACCCGGCGCAAGGCACGGGTGGCGGAGCTGCGGGGGCGCCCGCTGGTGATGTTCCGGGAGGGCTACGACGTCCGGGAGGCGACCCTGGCGGCCTGCCGGGCGGCCGGCTTCGAGCCGGAGTTCGCGGTGGAGGGCGGCGAGATGGACGCCGTCCTCGGCTTCGTCCGGGCCGGACTCGGCCCCGCGGTCGTCCCCGGAATGGTCGCGGCCCGCTCGGGACTGTCCGTCACACCCTTCGCCGCCCCGGGCCTGGGCCGCACCATCGCCGTCGCACACGGCCACGAGGTGCCGCTGACCCGCGCCGCGGAGGCCCTGCGCACGACCCTGCTGGCGTACCTGCACCATGCTGCCGGTTCCGGTGAACTCCCGCCGGGGACACGCCTGTTGCTGTGACGTGGAATTCTCAAAATTCTGACGTCCCATCAGATTGCGAATGCTGTCGACTAGTCGGCATCGACAGGGCTCACTTCGATCTGTCAAGCTGACAGCCCGGTGACTGTCAGTCATGGCAGGATCGGTGCGGGTCGACAACGTGTCGAACTGAAGGAGGAGACATGGCTGAGGACAGCAAGGACAAGACTCCGTCTGGCACGTACGCAGGCACTGAAATCACGGTCGACGGTGAGGAGCACGTCATTATCCGGGAGGACCAGGTCCCGGTAGGCACTGACGGCGAGTGATACGCCCTCGCCCACGCTTCGGTACGGGCTGATCTCCGCCCGTTCCGGAACGGGGTGCTGCGCAGCGATGAGAGGGGGCCGGTCCGGGGGCCGCATGGCCCCCCACTGGTGAGTTTTGTGCGGTAGGAAAATGGGAGTAGCAGGGGGCGTGGGGGTAGCACAAGTTTT
>NZ_JBHWIJ010000165.1:9855-18394 GCF_042732255.1 Kitasatospora sp. NPDC059803
CGCCACCCCACCACCACCCCCCCCCCCTCCGACGCGCCCACCCCCCCCACGACCCCCCCCTCCGCCCCCGGCGCTCCTTCCCGCACCGCTCCCGGCCCCCCCCCGGCCCCCCTTCTGGTGCGTTTTCGCAGTTCGCAGACTGGTAGTACCAGGTGACGTCCGGTACCGACATGAGTGGCGAGTGTGGCAGGGTGGGCGGCGCGGCGAAGACCTCGGGCCGCATCCCGGCGATCCGGTTCAGTGTGGGCTGGTCCATGATCTGGTGGTTCGGAAGCATCCGCCTCTCGGCGAGTTCCCTGAGTGACGCGGCGCCCGAGCGGTGCGTTCGTCGGGTCATGTGTGCTTCCTCGAAGGGATGAGTTTCGGTGGGCGTCAAGCTGGGCGTGGCAGTCCTGACCATGGGCACGCGGCCGAAGGAACTGGCCGAGCTGCTGGCCTCGGTGGAGATGCAGACCGTGAGGCCGGCGCGGACGGTGGTGGTCGCCCAGGGCTGCCCGCTGCCGGAGCTGCCGCCGTGGGTGGAGGGCGTCGAGCTGGCCGAGAACCTCGGGGTGACCGGTGGCCGGAACGTGGCGCTGGAGCACCTGCGCGACGTGGACGTGGTGATCGACCTGGACGACGACGGCCTGCTCGTCGCCGACGACGTGTTCGCGAGGATCGAGGCGCTGTACGAGGCGGACCCCGGGCTGGGCATCGTGTCCTTCCGGATCGCTGACGAGACCGGGCTTACCCAGCGCCGCCACGTTCCCCGACTGCGGGCCGGCGATCCGATGCGCGGTGGCGAGGTGACCAGCTTCCTCGGCGGCGGCCATGGTCTGTCGACGAAGATGCTGCGGCAGGTCGGGGACTGGCCGGACGCGTTCTTCTTCGCGCACGAGGAGACCGACATGGCCTGGCGGGCAATCGACGCGGACTGGCGGGTGCTGTACGCACCGGAGCTGCTACTGCAGCACCCGCGGACCAGCCAGACCCGCCACTCGTTCTTCTACCAGGTGAACGCCCGCAACCGCGTGTACCTCGCGCGCCGCCACCTGCCCGCGCTGCTGGTGCCGGTCTACCTCGGCGTGTGGGTCGCGCTCACGGTCGCCCGCACCCGGAACGCCACCGGGTTGAAGGCCTGGTTCTCGGGCTTCGCCGAGGGCTGGCGCACACCGTGCGGTCGGCGCAAGCCGATGCGCTGGCGCACGGTGTGGACCATGACCCGACTCGGTCGGCCCCCGATCATCTAGGCCGCAGCCGCCTGGCGCATCCACTCCCCGGGGAACGACGGACCGGCCCGGGGCGGGTGCCCGGGGCCGGTCCGTCGGTGGGGGGATCAGGCCGGCAGGACGGCTTCGATCGCGGCGGTCAGCTCCCGGGGCCGCAGGTGGGCGACGACGGTGTCGGCTCTTCTTCTTGAATGGCGATGACAACGTGAAGGTTCGTCATGAAATGACCAATGCGAGTAGACGCCGTGTCGACCGGGAGAAGGGGGCATGGCCGAGGGGAGCAAGCTGGAGGTGAAGGCCGGGGACCGCCTTCTGTCTAGCAAGTACGCAGCAGGCCGACGCCATGTAACACATCGTCATAGGCCGACGCCACAGCGGCTGCGATCAGCAGATCTGGACTGGCTCACATTATCGAGCCAGTAGGCGGGGCCACTTGGAAGTCTCTGCGCCGAGATTGGAAAGATGGATGCGGGAACCGCGTGGATAGAGCTGCACAGCGGCAATCATCCTAATTTCATCCGAGACACAAAGAAGGCATATGAATGACTGCTCTTTCCGTCCTGGAGGAGGCCGGATGAGTCAGAGCAGTCATGATGGCGCGAGGAAATCACCTTGTCATTTTAGGCAGCGACCACCTCGCTTGGCCGTCTTACCGCCTGCAGGTCAGAATGCCACCGAGGCACGTGATCTTGAATGAGCCTTCTGTCTTGATGGCGGCGGCAGCGATCTCTGCTGCCCGATTGACCGTCTCGCGGAAAGGGACGCCGCATTGGTCAGCCCACGCTTCGTAGGAGGCGAGGTGGGAAACGATCGGTGCAGGATCGGTGATCTTGATGGTGCCAGGTAGTTCCCGCACCCGGATGTCCTTGAACGCTGTCCCGAGGTAGCCGGGGGCCTTCTCCAGGGAGAAGCGGGAGCTGAGGGAGACCCGCGCCGGCCCCTCGGGGATCCCGAGGATGTCGCCTGCGGCCCGGGCCCAGAGCCGGTCCAACTCCTGTTTATCGGTGTCGCTGTTGGTCGAGGCGATGAGCACACCGCCAGGTCGGAGGACGCGGGCCAGTTCCTTGATCGTGGCCTCGATATCGCTGACGTGGTACAGCATGTGCAGGGCCAACAAGGCGTCGGCGCTTTTGTCGGCGAAGGGCAGGAACTGGGCGTCGGCCACCAGAACCGGCTTCTCGACGTCGGCGAGGATGCCCGCCGAGATGTCCATCCCGATGACCTGAAGGTCCGGACGGTCCTGGTGCAGGCGACTGACGAACTTGCCGTTGCCGCAGCCGACGTCAAGGATGATCCCGCTTGTGCCGGTCAGCTCTTCGAGGACGATCCCGGGCAGGTCGTAATGCGGCTGCTGCCACCGGTAGATGGACTGGCGGGCGGCCAAGTGGCGTCCGTCGGCGTAGGCACTGTTCGCGAGGATGGACTTGTCGGCGACTGCGGCGTCCTGCTGTGCGGTGTTGCTCGTCACTGGGGCAGCTCCGGAGGATTCGTGAGTGCGGGTCGAGAGCAGGCTTCTCTGACATTCTCACGGAGACTCAGGACGATCGGGGAGCCTGCGTAGGCGGGCTCGGCAAGACGGACGCTCAGCGCCCGAAGGCGGCTGGAGATGCTCGCTGTTCGCCGGTCCGGTGCGGCGTCCAGCACCACCGAGAGCTTCTCCTGCACGCCGTCGAGGTCGCCGTGGGCGAGGTGGGCGTTGGCGAGGTCAAGGCGGGCGGCCAGCAGGTCACCGGAGGACTGTTCCTGCCGCGGTGCAGACTCGTACAGGTCGATGGCCCTGGAGGACGCCTCGATGGCGCGGTTCACATGCGACCGGGCGCCCAGGGCAAGGAGGGCGGTGCCGGCGTAGGTCCACTGCTTGGCCTCGGGAAACGTGAACACACCGGGAAGATCCACGGCGGCTACGGCGCTCCGCGCCGCCTCGGCAGCTTCCACGGCTCGTAGCGCGCTCGCGCTGTCTCCGAGCGCGGCGGTGGCCCGTGCTTCGAGGCTGAGCAGACGAGCTGCGATCGTCCCACTGTCCGCGTACGGCAGTCCGGCTCTGGCCAGCTCGGCGGCCTGGCGGTGGTCCTGCTGCCAGTAGGCGATCAGGGACTGGACGGATCGGATCCAGGCCCGGAGACCGTTGTGGCCGGCTGACTCCGCGCAACGCCAGGCCGTTCGCGAATGCGTAGCTGCGGCCGTGTACTGGCCGAGGTCGAGGGCGACATGAGTGGCCAGGCCGCAGAGGCGCCCGGCCTGTAGGTAGAGATGGCTTGTCTGGTACGGGTGTTGGCGGCCTCGGAGTAAGTCGAACACTCCTCGCCGGAGGGTCCCGATGTCGTGGAAGAGCTCGGACACCGGTTTGCTCACATAGTCCCCTGCCAGCCTCGCGATGTCCGCGTCGATCTGTTCGAGCAGCGTGTCATCCACGTTGGAGGCGCTCGCGAAGCGAAGGAACAGCGCGGACTCTGCCGAGTCGGCTGCCACGGCCACAACGAAATCGATGTCGTGGTCCGTGCGCAGGTCAGGGACAGGAAGCGAGGCTTCGCCGACGCTGCTGGACTGTGGAACTGCTTCGGCGGCTGCAGGGGATGCTGCCAGCAGGTCGGCCAACTGGTCGACCGAGAGTTCCAGGGCGCGGGCGAGCTTCGGCCGCATCCAGGGCTGTGGGGCACCCCTGCCGCTCTCCCATCGCCCCACGGTCGTACGGTCCACATCGAGGGCTTCAGCCAGGGATTCCTGGGTGTGGCCGACCGCCTCCCTGCGCTGGATCAGCCGGGACCTCCTGGATGCCATCGCGCGTCCTCCAGAGGTACGTCAGTTCGTCTGCAGCCATAACAGGCCAGGTCATGCCCGCATTTGCAGCACGGATGCCTCATTTCCGCTTCAATTCTGCTCTGGTTCACCGGCGTTGGAGGCGGTTCTGTAGATACCTGCCGGGTGAATCCCGGCGCGAATCGGCCCGCTGCCGACCTCGTCCCGGTGAAAGGTCCGCACTCATGTCCGTCACCACTCGCCAAGCGGTCACCCCTGCCCCGTTCGGCTTTCGCGTGCTGCCCAGTGTCGAGGCCGTGCCGGACGCACGGCGGCGGGTGATACGGGCCGTGCGTGGTTGGGGACTGCCGCTGGTCGAGGACGCGCTCCGCGATGTCGAGTTGCTGTCCAGCGAGCTGATCACCAACGCCGTGTCCCACACTCACGCCCCGTGCGTCGTGTGCGTGTCCTGGGACGGTGAACGGCTGCACGTCGAAGTGACGGATGTCGGCCACGAACTGCCGACTATCGGCGGGATCGATCTCGATGCCACTGACGGGCGAGGGCTGTTCCTGGTGGCAGCGCTCGCGACGAACTGGGGCGCCGACCCGGACCCCGCCGGCAAGCGGATCTGGTTCGAAGTCGGCACCACCACTGCCGTCTCGGGCGACGAGCGACTCACCACGCTGGTGAGGGCCGCGGCCCCGAAGGCACGGGACGTCGTCCCGACCAGTGCCTGACAAGGCTTCCTCCGCCCCGACGCGGGCTTGGGGGGATGCAGGTGGCCGCGCTGGTCAACAGCCCTGCGGCACAAGCACCTGAGGTTCCTTGCCAGCGGCTTGTCCTGGCAACGGATCCATCGCTGCACCAACGACGGGGGCTGGGCAGCCGCCCGCCCCGTGATCCTGAAGGAGTGCTTCATGCCCGAGAACCTGACGACCAGCACCGAGCCGGAGGGCGACGGCCTGCTGGTCGCCCGTACGAAGGTCGCCGCGGCCCGCTCGCGTGGCGAGCAGCCGTCGGACGGCGGCTCCACCGGCCGAACCGACACCAACGACTGACGGCTGTATCACGATGACCGCCGAGCACTTCTCGGTGGTTGAGCGTCTGGGCGGGGATGGCTTCCTCGCCCAGACGCTCGGCCGCAGCTTCAAGGTCGCACGCGGCGAATCCGCGTCGCTCGCCGGACTCATGAGTTGGGATGACCTCAACACCATCCTGACCCACCACCGGTTCGAACCGCCTCGCTTCCGCCTCGCCGCCAATGGGGAGCAGGTGCCCGCGCACACGTACTCCCGGCCGATCACCACCCGGCGGAGCACCGTCTGGTACCAGCTCCAGCCCTCCGAGTTGCACAAGAGGCTCGCCGAGGGTGCCACGCTGGTCCTGGATGCTGTCGAGGAACTTCACCCCGGCATCGGTGCTCTGGCCAGCCAGCTTGAGCGCCGGCTGCGAACCGGCGTGCAGGTCAACCTGTACGCCTCCTGGACCGGCATCGAGGGCTTCGGCGTCCACTGGGACGATCACGACGTGGTCGTCGTCCAGCTCGACGGCGCGAAGCGCTGGCGCATCTACGGTCCCACCCGCACGGTGCCGATGCACCGTGACGTCGAGACGCCCGAGCCGCCGCCCGAAGAGCCCGTCGCTGATCTGGTTCTCACCGCCGGCGATGTGCTCTATCTGCCTCGGGGCTGGTGGCACGCCGTTGCCGCCTCCGAGGGCCAGCACTCGCTGCACGTCACGTGCGGGCTGCAGAGCACGACGGGTGCCGACTTGATCACCTGGCTGTCGGAGATGTTGCGTGCCCACGAGACCGTCCGGGCGGACGTCCCGCGCTTCGGGGCCGCCGAGGAGCAGCGCGCCTTCCTCGACACAATCGGCAAGCTCATCGCGACCGAGCTGGAGAGCGACGACCTGATCGCCCGCTTCTCCTCCGCTCGCGACGCCACCGAGCGAGCCCGGCTCGTGCCGTCGCTGCCCCACATCATGGCGGCCCCGCCGGATGCCGACCTGCAGGTACGCCTGGTCACCACGCGGCCCGTGCTCAGGGCTCTGCCCGACGACACCGTCCGGTTGACCGCCGGCGGCGAGGAGTGGACGTTTGCCGCCAGGGCCGAGCCGATGCTCGCGCTCCTCGCCGATGGGGAACCTCACCGGCTGGCCGATCTCGCGCAGGCCGCGGGCGTTGCTCTCGGACAGGCGGCCGGTGTCGTGACGGAGCTGGTCGACGGCCAGGCCGCCGCGATCGGAGGCCTACGATGACCGCCCGGCTGGGCCTCGGCACCTACCGTTGCCTCGATGTGGCCGAGGCAGCATTGATGGCCGCCTCCCGAGGTGCCGACTGGGTGGACACGGCGCCCAACTACGCAGGCGGCCGGGCGGAGGCGTCGCTCGCAGTGGCTCTGGCTGCCTACCCGAATCTGTGCGTCTCCACGAAGGTGGGCTTCGTCCCGGCCGGCACCAGGCACATCGGGGTACGAGCCGGTGCGCTGTCCGCGGCGGACGCCCAGCGCGGGTACTGCCTCACCCCGGACTACATCGCTTGGCAGCTCGCGCGCTCCAAGCTCATGCTCAGCCGGGTACCCGACCTGGTGTTCGTCCACAACCCCGAGCACGCCTGCCCGGACGGCGAGATCACCGGCCGGCTCTACAACGCCGTCCTGGCTCTGGAGGAGGCGTGCAGCCAACAGATCATCAGCGCCTATGGTGTGGCGACCTGGCGCGGCTTCAGCAGTGGCCTCTTCGACGTACCCATGCTGATCGAACTCGCGATCAAGGCCGGCGGGCCGAATCATCACCTGTGCGCCATCCAGCTCCCGGTCTCCCTCGTCCACCTCGTGCCCATCGCTCAGGCTCTCGACGGTCACGGCCCGTTGGCCGATGCCCTGGCTGCGGGGCTGGAGGTGTTCGCCTCCGCCCCGCTCCACGGCGGTGAGATCCCGGGCCTGGCCACTCCTGAACTGTCCGAGCTGATCGCCCCGGGCAAGACCAGTGCCGAGAGCGCCCTTGCCGTCGTTGCTTCAGCCCCAGGGGTGAAGCGTGTACTCCTGTCGACGGGGAACCCGGAACACTGGATGGGGGCCGTCGAAGCTGTTGGCCGACCGCCGTTGTCTCCGGACGTACTCCGAAGGGTCGTTGATGTACTCGGAACCTGAGCCGGACACCGCCAGGCGGATGCGTGAGATGCACGCCGTAGCAGCAACCGTTTTCAACGCGAGGCCGATCGGCTCCCGCGAAGCGTGGGGCTGGCGTGGACGCACCCTCAGCCGCCCGGTTGCCACGGCGACCGGCGAGGGCTGGCTCCGCCTGGTGTCGGCCCCTGCCGACAAGGCCGGCGGAAAGCTCTGGGAGGGACCGCAGGAGGCGGAACGGCTCATGCCTCCTGCGGTACCCAGGCCACGCCTGCGGGAGCGGCGTACCTGGACCGAGGGCGAGCACGGCTACCTGGCGGAGCTGTACGACAAGATCACCGCCTCCACCATCGCCACCCACGAGCCGATCCTCCGGGAACCACCTGACCTGGACCACACCTGGTGGGACGGGCTCAGCACCGCCCTCGACGCCATCGCCGCCGTCCCCAGCGACCGGGTGGCGGTCCGGCAGGAATACCTGGACCGCGCCATGCCCCAGTACTTGGGCATCCCGATCGACACCAGGGTGCCTGCCTGGACGACGGCCCACGGTGACCTGCACTGGGCCAACCTCACGGGCCCGACCCTCACCGTCCTCGACTGGGAAGGCTGGGGCGTCGCGCCTGCCGGGTACGACGCGGCACTGTTGTACTCGTACAGCGTCCTCGTGCCGGACACCGCCGCCCAGGTCCGTCACCGACTCGCCCACATCCTCGACACGCCAGCCGGGCAGTTTGCCGAACTTGTCGTCATCACTGAACTGCTGCAGACCATTACTCGAGGCGACAACCTCGACCTGGAGGAGCCCCTGCGAAGGCGGCTCTCCGCGATCACCAGATGACTGGCCCTCGACCCCCCGGTCGAGGGCGGCGCGTTGGGCAGCCCTTGGGATATCCAACGCGCCAATGTGCTCCGCCCCAAGGGGCGAGGACCGGGGTAAGGATGACGGCGAAGGACGGCCCGAGGACCGAGTACGGCCTTGCTGTCACCCACCTCGGTGAGCATCGGCTGATCGGCTACGCCCGATTGGCCACCGAGCCGCAGCAGGCCGCCACCGTCGGCTTCGTCCTCCATCCCGCCGAGTGGGGCAAGCGCCTCGGCGCGGAGACTGTCCATCTGCTGTGCGCGCTCGACTTCGACGTCCTGGGACTGCACCGCATTTGGGCAGCCCGATCCCCGCTCGACGAGGCCTCCGCACGCACCCTACTGCGAGCGGGTATGACTGAGGACGGGCGGATCCGCGATCACGTCTTCGTCCACGGCGCCTGGCGCGACTCGATCACCTACTCGATCCTGGAGCACGAGTGGACACCGATGGAGGGCTGGGATCAGCAGCGCCAGTGGGTGATGCCGGCCGGGCCGGGAACGGAACGACGGGGCCCCCCCCCGGCGGGGCCCGGGGGCCGGCCCGGGGCGGGGGGGTCAGGGCCGGCGGGCGGGGGAGGTAGGCGCGGGGCCGCAGGG
>NZ_JBHWIJ010000166.1:0-18371 GCF_042732255.1 Kitasatospora sp. NPDC059803
GGGGGGGTGCCCCCCCGGGGGCGCGCAGGCGTGTCCTGCCTCAGCCTGGCCCGGCCCGGCCTGGCCCGGCCCGGCCCGGCCCGGCTCGGCTCGCCTTGGCTTGGCGTAGGGCGGGCCCGGACCGACCGCTGTCCAGGTCAAGTCTGCTGCGAGTACGTCGAGTTGACCCGAGATGAAGAGTTGGATCAGGGCTTTCGGCGGGCCGGGCCGGTCGCCATGCTGGTTGTCATGACCCGAACTCTACGCGCGTGGAAGTCCCGCGCCGCCGCCGTCACCGCCGTCGCCCTGATGACCCTCGCGCCCGTCGCGGTCGCCACCGAGGCGCACGCCGCGGTGAGCGGCTCGGTGTGCCTGTCCGCCCTGCCGTCGCAGGCGCGCACCACGCTCAACCTGATCGCCTCCGGCGGGCCCTTCCCGTACAGCCAGGACGGCGTGGTGTTCCAGAACAAGGAGCGCGTGCTGCCGAGCCAGTCCTACGGCTACTACCACGAGTACACCGTGGTGACGCCTGGCTCGCCGACCCGCGGCACCCGCCGGGTCGTCACCGGCCAGCGCACCCGCGAGGACTACTACACCGGCGACCACTACGTGACCTTCCGCCTGATCAACTTCGGCTGCTGACCACGCTGTTCACGCTCCAGGGCTCCCGGTACCCCCGGCGCAACGGGGGACCGGGAGCGCCGCGCCGTCGCCGTGTCACACCTCGGTGAGCGCCCTGCCCGAGGGCTGCGCGGCCGCACACGGTAGCGTCGCGGCACTGTCCGAGGAGCCCCGCGAGGCTCCGTCTCCTGGGAGGTCTCCGTGCCGCAGATCCTGGTCGACCACTCCGCCGGCCTCGCCCTCGACCAGGCGGGCTTCGCCGAGGAGGTCCACCGGCTGATCGCCGAGGTGATCGACACCACCGTGGCGGACTGTAAGACACTGTTCCGCCCGGCCGGGCGCCACGTGGTCGGCGACGGGGCGGACGGGCGCGCGGTGGTGCTGGTGGAGATCAAGATCCTGGCCGGCCGCAGCGCCGCGCAGCGCGCCGAGCTGACGGCCCGGGTGCTCGCCGCGCTTCAGGCCCGCCTCGACGTGCCCGCCGCGATCGGCGTGGAGGTCACCGAACTGGACCGCGAGACCTACCGCTTCGTCCACCACCCCGGCCGGTAGCACCACCCCGGCAGGTAGCACCGGGCCGCCGGGGGCGGCGGACCTCGCCGCGTCCGATACCGCGGCACCCCGATCGGTGCCATGCTGAGGCCATGACAGATCGGACCGGAACCACCCCGCCGCCCGAGGAGCCGCAAGCCGGCCGGAGGCGACGGGAGTTGGCCGCCGCCACGGTGGGCTCGGTGGTCGAGTCCTTCGACTGGAACATCTACGCCGTCCTCGCCCCGTACTTCGCGGCGGACCTCTTCGGGCACGGCAAGGGCGGGGTCAGCGGCCTGCTCGGGGCGTACGCGACCTTCGCGGTCGGGTTCGTCGCCCGGCCGGTCGGCTCGTACCTGATCGGGCGGCTCAGCGACACCCGGGGGCGGCGCTTCGCCCTGACCCTCGGCATGTCCGTGATCGCCGCCGCCAGCCTCGGCATCGCCGTGCTGCCGGACCAGCGGACGATCGGCGCCTGGGCGGCGGTCCTGGCCGTCGCCGCACGGGTGGTGCAGGGGCTGGCCTTCGGCGGGGAAGCGCCCAGCGTCGCCGCGTACGTGACCGAGACGGCCCCGCCCCGGCACCGCTTCGCGTTCAGCTCGGTCTCCTACGGCGGGATCATCGTCGGCTCGCTGCTCTCCTACGGGGTGCTCGCGCTGCTGCTGCACACCCTCGGCAAGTCCGGTGTGACCAACGGTGGTTGGCGCTGGGCCTTCGTGGTCGCTGCGCTGCTCGGGCTGGCCGCCGTCTGGGTGCGCCGGGCGGCCCCGGAGAGCGCGGAGTTCCGCCGCGCCCGGGCGGAGTCGACGGGCGCCCGCCCGCCGTTCCTGCGGGTGCTGCGCGAGCACCGCTGGGCGGTGCTCACCGTCTTCCTCAACACCCTGGGCGGGACGGTCGGTTACTACTTCGCCCTGGTCTACCTGCCGCAGTACGCCGCCGCCTACGGGGTGGTCGACCGGGAGGAGGCGACCTCCTTCATGACCGTGGTGCTCGCGGTGGTGCTGGCCACCATGCTGCTCAGCGGCGCCGCCGCCGACCGCTTCGGCCTGCTGCCGGTGGCCCGGGCCGGGTTCGCGCTGCCGGTGCTCCTGGTCCCGGTCCTGCTGATCGGGCTGCGGCAGGGCTGGCTGCCGTTCCAGGTCGTCGCCGTGCTGCTGGGGATGCTGGTGGCGACGGTGCTCGGGACGCTCAACGTCTTCACCGGCCTGCTGTTCCCGACGGAGGTCCGCGCCCTCGGCCTCGGAGTGGTCAACGCGGCCACCATCGCCGCGTTCGGCGGCTCCTTCCCGCTGCTCGCCGAGTGGCTGCACGACTACCACCGCCTCGGCCTGATCCCCGGCTACGTCACCCTCTGCACGCTGGGCCCGGCGCTCGGCCTCGTCACCGCCCTGCGGGTGCCGTCCTTCGTCGCCGCCGTGGGGGCTCCGGCGGTCAAGGCGCGCAGCGGTCGGGTACCGTCCCAAAGCGGCTGACGTTCGATCACGTCCTGTGGTTGAGTGGGACGGGAACGAACGTGCGGAAGGGCAAGACATGGAGAACAGCGGTCCGGACGGCTGGCTGACCGGGGTCCGGTTCGAGGAGGTGCCGCAGGTGGACCTGCGCACCGACCGCGCGCACCCGGCCCGGGTCTACGACTACCTGCTCGGCGGCAAGACCAACTTCCCGGTGGACCGCGAGGTCGGCGACCGCATCCTCGGGGAGTGGCCCGGCTCGCGCGCCGCCACCGTCGAGGCCCGCGCGGTGATGCACCGGATGGTCCGCCGCCTGGTCGAGGTGCACGGCGTCCGCCAGTTCCTGGACGTCGGCACCGGCATCCCCACCACGCCCAACCTGCACGAGGTCGTCCAGGCCGTCGACCCGTCCTGCCGGGTGGTGTACGTCGACAACGACCCGATCGTGCTCGCCCACTCGCGCGCGCTGCTCACCAGCACCCCCGAGGGCCGCACCGCCTACGTCGAGGGCGACCTGCGCGAGCCGGGGAGGTTCCTCGCCGATCCCGCGGTGGCCGCCACCCTGGACCTCGACCGGCCGGTCGCGCTGACGCTGATCAACATCGTGCACTTCCTCTCCGACGAGGCCGCGCACCCGCCGGTCCGCACGCTGGTCGACGCCCTGCCCTCCGGCAGCTTCCTCGCGTTGACCGCCGGCACCGCCGACTCGATTCCCGACCTGGTCGCGATCGGCTCCCGCCGCTACTCGGAGGCCGGAATCGAGAACCACCTGCGCCCCCGCGCGGGCGTCGAGCGCTTCTTCGCCGGGCTGGAACTGGACGACCCGGGCGTGGTGCTGATCAACCGCTGGCACCCGGAGCTGGGCGAGGGCCCGGTGCTCGGCGACCACGAGGTGGCGGCCTACGCGGGGCTGGGCCGCAAGCCGTAACGGCCTTGCGGCTTAACTGCCCAACGGCTTAACTGCCCTACGGCTTAACGGCTTAACGGCCTTACGGCGCCATGGTGAGCCCCGCCGCGCCCGCGTCCCGGCTGAGCACCACCGAGCGGATGTGCTCCAGGGCGCGGGCGTAGTCGGCGCGGCCAGGGTTGCGGCGGACGGCCTCGCGCAGGTCGAGCACCCGGTAGGGCGGCCCGAGGTCGGTGATCTGCGGGACGAACTCGGCGCGGCTCACCGTCCAGCGCAGCCCCGGCCGGGCGGGCGGGGTGACGGTGAAACGGGCGAGGGAGCTCCAGTTGCCGCGCGGGTCCTCGGCGCCGTCGTAGGTGAACATGTGCCCGGCGAGCTGGTCGCCGAGGCCGTAGACCGTCCAGGTGTCGCCGATCTTCTCGTAGGCCTGCGGGATGTGGGCGTGGGTGCCGAGGATCAGGTCGATGTCGGGTTGTCCGGGCGCCGGTTCGACGGCCAGCTCGCGGGCGAGGGTGAGCTGCTGCTCGTTCGGCGCGTCCTGCCACTCGGTGCCCCAGTGGACGCTGACCACCACGAGGTCCGCGCCGTCCGCCCGGGCGGCGCGCGCGTCGGCGAGGATCCGGTCCCGGTCGATCAGGTTGACCGCCCAGGGCTGGCCCTCGGGCGGCGCGATGTCATTGGTCCCGTAGGTGTAGGCGAGGTGGGCGACGGTGGCGCCGCCGGCCCGGAGCAGGGCGGGCCGGCCGGCCTCGTCGGCCGTCCGGGCGGAGCCGGTGTGGGCGAGGCCGACGGCGTCCATGGCGTCGAGGGTGCGTCGGATCCCGGCGGGGCCGTCGTCGAGGGTGTGGTTGGAGGCGGTGTCGCAGGAGGCGTAGCCCGTGTCCTTGAGGGCCCGGGCGACGTGCGGCGGGGACTTGAAGGTCGGGTAGCCGGTGTACGGTCCGCCGTCGGCGCCGTAGACCGTCTCCATGTGGCAGATGGCCAGGTCGGCGCCGCTGACCAGTGGTTTGATGCCGGCGAGCATGGCGGTGAAGTCGTATCCGCTCCCGCCGGCGTCCTCCTTGGCCTGCTGGATGATCTCGGTGTGCGGCAGGACGTCCCCGGTGGCGACCAGGGTGAACGGTCGCGGCCCGGTTGCGGTGGGGGTCGCCGTGGCGGCGGGCGGCGGGGCGGTGTCCGGGGCGCCGCAGCCCGGGAGGGCGAGGAACAGGGCGAGGGCCGCGGTGGCGGTCCGGCGGTGGGGCAGCAACATCGTCGGCTCGTCTCACGATCGGAAGGTGTGACTGGCCATCCGACTATGCGAGGCCCCGTCGACGGACCGCCGGACCCACGCCCGCAGGTCACCCGGGAGGCGCGTCACCCCCTGTACGTGGATGCCCCGAGTGTGGTGACATAGCCATGTCAACTTCGGGGTCGCGCTCGAAGCGCCAACGCGCTCGGACTGTCACCGCACTCGGAACGTGACCGCGCCGGCCCCGGCTCCGTGGACGATCGAAGGGGAAGCCCATGCTGCTCCGTGTACTGGCCACGACCGGAATCGCCGCAACCCTGTTCGCCTCGCCGGCCCTCGGCGCCGGCGCGCTCCCGACGCCGCCGGATCGGATCGTCATCGACGTCGCGACCGTCAACGGCTCCGGCTGCCCGGCGGGGACGGCCGCCGTGGCCGTCTCCCCGGACAACACCGCCTTCACCGTGACCTACAGCAGCTACCTCGCCCAGGTGGGGGTCGGCTCGAAGCCGACCGACTTCCGGAAGAACTGTCAGCTCAACCTGCGGGTGCACGTCCCCCAGGGCTTCACCTACGCGATCGCCTCCGCCGACTACCGCGGCTTCGCCCACCTGGAGAAGGGTGCGAGCGGCACCCAGCAGGCCAGCTACTACTTCCAGGGCGATCCTGCGACCGCCCAGCTGAGCCACCACTTCAACGGCCCCAAGGACGACAACTGGCAGGCGACCGACACCGTCGACGTCGCCGCCCTGGTCTTCGCCCCCTGCGGTGAGGAGCGCAACTTCAACATCAACACCGAACTGCGGGTCGGCGCCGGCAGCTCGGACCCGAACAGCACCACCAGCTTCATGACCATGGACTCGACGGACGGCAGCATCAACACCGTCTACCACCTCGCCTGGAAGCAGTGCCCCTGATCCCCGGCGCCTGATTCTCGGCGCCTGACCCCCGGGCCCTGTGCCCGACCCCCTGCGCCCGGCCCCGGCGGAGCCCCCGACCCCCGCGGGGCCCGACGCATGCCCTCCGTCGTACCGGTGGTGACCGTCCGTCATATCGATCGTTTCTGCATGCACATGTCTGTACAGTGCTCCGGGTCGACACCCCCACTCGGCAGGCGGAGCTCCATGACGATCGCACGCAGGTCCATTCTCAAGGGCACATCCGCGGCCGGCGCCGCGCTGGTCGCGGGCGGTGCGGCCGCCCAACCGGCCGCGGCGGCGGACCCGGAGACAGGCCCGGAGGCAAGCCAGGAGACAGGCCAGGAGACAGGCCAGGAGGCGGGGCCCGCCGCGAGCCCGCTGCTCCAGTCCACCCCGCACCGGACCGGGGCGCCCAGCGTGAGCGGGCTGCACCTGCAGTTCGGCACCGACCCGTCCGCCGACATGACGGTCTCCTGGATCACCCCGCAGTCCGTGCGCCGCCCGCAGGTCCGGCTCGGCTCACCGGACGGCGGCCTCGGCCGGGTCGTCGAGGCGCAGACCCGCACCTACCGGGACGCCCTCGGCAAGGAGGAGGTGTACGTCCACCACGCCCGCCTCACCGGCCTGCGCCCCGCCACCACCTACCTCTACACCGCCGGCCACGACGGTGCGAGCCCCGAGCCGGGCTCCTTCACCACCGCCCCGCGCGGCCGCGCGCCCTTCACCTTCACCAGCTTCGGGGACCAGGCCACCCCCAACCTCCGCCGCCAGGTGGTCTTCCCCGACGGCATGCCGTCACCGCTCGGCAAGTACCCGGTGTTCACCAGCAGCCAGGTCGGCACCCCGCACTCCGCCGACATCGTCGCCGCCGTCGAACGCGTCGGCCCGCTGTTCAACCTGGTCAACGGCGACCTCTGCTACGCCTCCTACAGCGGCCGGCACGGCCAGAGCCGCACGCTGACCTGGGCCGACTGGTTCATCAACAACAGCCGCTCGGCCCGGCTGCGCCCCTGGATGCCCTGCGCCGGTAACGGCGAGAACGAGGCCGGCAACGGCCCGATCGGCGCCCTCGGCTACCAGACCTACTTCGAACTGCCCGACTCCGCGGCCGCCGACGACGCGGAGACCCGGGGCATGTGGTACGCCTTCACGGTCGGCTCGGTGCGCTTCATCAGCCTGGCCAACGACGACGTGGCCATCCAGGACAGCGGCGACCACTATCTGCGCGGCTACTCCGGCGGGGCCCAGCGGCGCTGGCTGGAGCGCGAGTTGCGGTCGGCGCGGAGCAGCCGGGCGATCGACTGGATCGTGGTCTGCATGCACCACCCGATGATCTCCAGCTCGCAACACGGCGCCGGCAGCGACCTCGGCATCCGCGAGGCCTGGGGCCCGCTGTTCGACGCCTACGGGGTCGACCTGGTGGTCAGCGGCCACGAGCACTACTACGAGCGCTCCCACCCCGTCCGCGGGACCCTGCCCAACGACACCCGCACCCCGGTGCCGTCCGGCACCGACCTCCACACGGTCGACACCAGCCGCGGCACCGTCCACATGGTGATCGGCGCCGGCGGCAACGCCGCCACCACCCAGGACGACCTGTTCGGGGAGCCCAAGGGCCGGGTGGTCGTCGCCCTGGAGGACGCGCCGCGCCCGCCGGCCCCGTACCGGCAGTCCGTGTGGCTGACCGAGGACGCCCCGTGGGCCGCCGTCCAGGACCGGCAGCACACCCACGGCTTCGCGGCCTTCGACGTCGACCCCGGCGACCGGCGCGGCGGTCTGACCAGGATGCGGGTGACGTACTACACCTTCGACGGCCCGCACGGGGACCTCACCCCGGTCGACACCTTCACCCTGCAGCGGCCCCGCACCGACCGCCACTAGCGACGGGCCGTCAGCGCCGGAACAGGCCGGTCAACGTCCGCCACCAGCCGCGCCGTTGCGCCGGGATCCGGACGGCGGCCGGTGCCTCCGCCACCGCCTGCGCCTGCGCCTCCTCCACCGCCGGCGTGGGTTCGGGTGCGGTGACGGCCGCCGGGTCCGGGGCGTCGACCGGCTTGGAGTCGGGGTGCGGCTCGATCTCGCGCGGGGTGAACTCCACCGGCAGCTCCACCAGGTGCCGGGAGATCCAGGCGGAGGTCCAGGTCAGCTCCTCCTCCGGCACGGCGAGCCGAAGGTCCGGCAGGAGGGTCAGCAGGATGTCGATCCCGGCCTCGGCGACGGAGCGCCCGATGTCCTGGCCGGGGCACTCGTGCGGGCCGGCGCCGAAGGAGAGGTGGGAGCGGTTGCCGTACAGCGGGGTGGCCAGGTCGGGCCGGACGACCGGGTCGACGTTGCCGGCCGCGAGTCCGAGCAGCAGCAGGTCACCGGCCCTGATCTGCTGCCCGCCCAGCTCGGTGTCGACGGTCGCCCAGCGGCCGGCCACCAGCGACATCGGCGGGGAGTCCCACAGCACCTGGTCCAGCGCCTCGCCCAGGGTCATCTGACCGCCGGACAGGTGGGCGCGGAACCGGGGGTCGGTGAGCACCATCTTCAGGGTGTCCGCGATCAGGTTGACGGTGGTCTCGTTCGCGGCGAGCAGCACCACTCGCAGGTGCTCCATCACCTCGTCGTCGGTCAGCCCGGCCGGGTGCTCCAGCAGCCAGGTGACCAGGTCGCCGCCCGGGTCCTCGCGCTTGGCGGCCATCGTCCGGCGCAGGCTCGCCACCACGTACTCGTTGCTGGCGATGGCCGTCTCGGTGCCCTTCATCAGGTCCCGGGCGGCGTTCACCAGCTGCGGTCCGTACTCGTCGGGCATGCCGAGCAGCTGGGTCATGACGAGCATCGGCAGGTGCTCGGCGAACTGGGTGACCAGCTCGGCCCGGCCGGTCTGCCCGACCACCTGGACCAGCTCGGTGGTGAACCGCCGGACGTGGCGGCGCACGCCGCGCCGGTCGAAGCGGTTCAGGCCGTCCAGCACGGCGCCGCGCAGCCGCCGGTGCTCCTCGCCGTCCGCGAACACGCACAGCGGCTGCCAGGCGATCACCGGCATCAGCGGGGAGTCCATCGGGACGTCGCCGTCGCGGAACGCCGACCAGAGGCGGGAGTCGCGGGAGAACAGGGACGGCGAGCGCATCGCGGTGATGTTCGCGCCGTGGCCGAGGATCAGCCAGGCCGGGAGGTCCCCGTGCAGCAGGACCGGGGCCACCTCGCCGTGCTCGGCGCGCAGCTTCTCGTACAGGCCCGCCGGGTCGGCCTCGGCCTCCGGCCCGTACAGGCGCCGGACGCCGCCGGGGCCGAACGGTTCGAGGGCGTGCCCGTGGGCCGGGCAGCCGGGCGGTGGGGTGGGGGCGGCATCGTCGGGGAACGGGGTGCTCACGGGCTCTCCGGGGTCGGGTGGGGTCGGCGGTGCGGACGGGGGGTTCGGCAGGCGGGGCGCGCGGGCGGGCATGGCCGGCCCGGTCAGCGGGCGGTCGTCAGCGGGCGGTCGGGGCCGCGAGCTCGTACAGGTACCGCATCAGGGTCATCAGGGTGTCCCGGCTGGACTCGCGGCTGCGCGCGTCGCAGGCCACGATCGGCACCTCGGGCGGCAGGTCGAGGGCGGCCCGCAACTCGTCGACCGGGTGCGCCGGCGCCTCCGGGAAGTCGTTGACGGCCACCACGAAGGGCACGCCGCGGTCCTCCAGCCGCCCGATCACCTCGAAGCTGACCTCCAGCCGGCGGGTGTCCACCAGCACCACCGCGCCCAGGGCGCCCTCGAACAGGCCGTTCCAGAGGAACCAGAACCGCTCCTGCCCGGGGGTGCCGAACACGTACAGCACGAGCTGGTCGCTGATGCTGATCCGGCCGAAGTCCATCGCCACCGTGGTGGAGGTCTTGCGTTCGACCCCGGTGGGGTCGTCCACGCCGACCCCGGCCTGGGTCATGGTCTCCTCGGTGGTCAGCGGGCGGATCTCGCTGACCGAGCCGACCAGCGTCGTCTTGCCGACGCCGAAGCCGCCCACGATCACCACCTTGACCGCCATCGCGACGGAGTCCGGCAGCAGGTCCGAGGCGGCCGGCCCGACCACCGTGTCAGAGCCTTTGAAGTCCATGGATCACCGCCTCCAACAGGGCACGGTCGGGAAGTTCCGCCTTGGGGACGGCGGCGCGGGCCTCGATCCGCCCGTCGTCGAGCAGGTCCGCCAGCAGCACGGTGACGACGCTGGTGGGCAGTTCGAGGTAGGCGGAGACCTCCGCCACCGAGAGCGGCGAGCGGCACAGCCGCAGGATGGCCGCGTGCTCGGGCTGCATGGTGGGCGTCGGCTCCGCGCGGGAGACGATCAGGGTGACCAGGTCGAAGACGCCCGGTCCGGCCGGGCCGCTGCGGCCGCGGGTGATCACGTACAGGCGGGCGGGGTCGGGGCCGTCCCACCCGTTCTGGTCGGCCGTCGTCATGTGCCCGCCTCGCTGTGCTCGTTCATGTGCCCGCTCCGCGGTGCCGGGTCAGGCGGTCGCGGTCCCTGTCGCGGTCCCGCTCCCGGTCGCGACCGGGACGGCGCACCGCCCGCCGCTCCGGCCGGTTCACGCGACCACCTCGGGGTTGCGCGGGGGAGTGGCCAGGTGCTCGCCGATCCGGGCGACCAGGTCGCGCATCTGCTGGCCCACCAGTCCGGCGTCGACCCCCTCGTCGGCGAGCACCGCAAGGTACGCGCGGGAGGCGGCCGCCATCAGGTAGAAGAAGCCGCCGTCCACCTCGATCACCACCAGCCGCATCAAGCCGTCGCCGTGCGGGAACTCCTGCCCCACCGCCGCGGCCAGGCTCTGAAGCCCGGCGCAGGCGGCGGCGAGCCGGTCGGCGGTGTCCGGATCGGTGCCGTGCTGGGCGATCCGGAGGCCGTCGCCGGAGAGTACGACGATGTGGCGGATGTACGGCACGCTGTCCGCGAGGTCCTTGAGGATCCAGTCCATGTTGCTGCGGTGCGGAATCACTGCTCGCCCTTCCCTGCCGTCTCTTCACTGGTCTGACCGGCCGAACTCGCGGCCGGCCCATGGCCGTTGATCCCCTCGGTGAACGCCTCCAGCCAGAGGCCGGGCTGCACCGGCTCCTTGGCGTGACGCCCTCCCGTCCCCGGGGCGGGGCCCGCGGCCGGGTTGCCGTACTGTCCGGCGGTCCGGGCCGAGCCGGGGTAGCCCGCCGGGGGGGTCGGCGGGCGGCGCCGCCGCTGCGGCAGGCCGTTCGCGGTGCGCTCGGTGACCACCACCTCGTCGTCCCCCGGGCCCGGCCCGCTCGGCGCCCACGGACCGGACGCCCCGAAGGACGGTCCGGCGGACGGCCCCGCCACGCCGGTCGTCGCCGCCCGCGCCCCCCACGGCCGCGACGGGGCCGCCGACTTGGGAGGGTTCGCCGGGAGCGGCCGGGGGCCGGAGAACGCGCCGATCCCGTGCGCCCGGCCGGTCGGGGGCGCGGTGGTGACCAACTCCTGCGGCACCACCAGCACGACCCGGACGCCGCCGTAGGCGGAGCGGCGCAGCGAGATCTGGAAGCCGTACGCCTGGCACAGCCGGCCGACCACCGCGAAGCCCAGCCGGGGCGACTCGGTGAGGTCGTCCAGGTCCTTGGAGACCTGGGCCTCGCGCAGACTGCGCTCGGCGCGGATCCGGGCCTCGTCGGTCAGGCCGAGGCCGCCGTCCTCGATCTCGATCGCTATGCCGCTCTGCACCTCGGCGGCGCTCAGGTGCACATGGGTGTGCGGCGGCGAGTAGCGGGTGGCGTTGTCGAGCAGTTCGGAGACGGCGTGGATCAGCGGCTCGACGGCCGGTCCGATCACCGAAACCTGGGCCACCGGGTGCAGGTCCACCCGCTGGTACTCCAGGATGCGCGACATGCCGCCGCGCAGCACGCTGTAGAGCGCCACCGGCCTGGTCCACTGACGGCCGGGGCGGGCGCCGGACAGGACGGCGATGCTGTCGGCGAGGCGGCCGGTCAGCGCGTTGCCGTGGTCCAGGCGCAGCAGGTCGTCGAAGACCGCCGGGTCGTTGCCGTGCCGGTCCTCCATCTCGCGCAGGTCCTTGGCCTGCCGGTGGATGATGGCCTGCACCCGGCGGGCGATGTTGACGAAGGCCCGCTCGGCGGAGTCGCGCCGGTTCACCTCGTCGTCGACGGCGACGATGATCCCGCGCACCACCGACTCCAGCGCGCCCCGGAACTTCGGCGCGGCCAGCGGATCGCGCACCTGGTACGACCGGGCCAGGCTGTCCATCGACGCGCCGTACCGGACCCGGGCCACCAGCCTCGGCAGCTCCTCCTTCGCCAGCCGCACCGCCTCGGCCTCCTGGCCGGCCAGCCGCCGCTGCAACTCGCCCACCTGCCGGGCGTGCTGCTCTCGCAACGCGGCCAGCGCACGCCCCCGACGGGCCGACTCGGCGGCCACCACGGCCACCAGCACGGTGCCCGTCGCCCCGCACCAGAGCACCTCCGTACGGACCCCGGCGGACACCACCGCCGCGGCGGCCGCCACGGCCGCCGCCATCACGGCGGTGGGCAGCAGCCACCCGAGCAGGGGCGCGGACGGCCGTCTGGCGGGTGATGATCCAGCTCGAAGCATTCTCGGCATCCTCAAACGATCGGAACAGTACGGGGACGGGCGACGGCCGGCGCCGGAGGCATGGTGATGCAGCATAGCCAAGTTCAGGACAATCCTGACGGAAGTTCAAGAATCCAGCTGTACAGCCGACTTGTCCTGCCGTGCCGGACATGCCGGACATCTCGCACACCAGTCTCAGCCCCGGCCGGCCGCCGTCCCGCCACCAGGCTTCTCGCCCCGCCCCGCCCGCACCGCCAACCCGCCCCGGATTCGCTCATGCGAAGGGTTTCTTCGCCAATTCCCCGTTCCGAAAGACGAGTTCGTGCTACGGGACGCCCCTGCGCGATTCCCGACCGGACGGCCCAAGGGAAATTCCGGCGGGAGACTGCATCCGTCTGCGCTCCCGCCGTGGCGGCTCCTAAGGTCATCGCATGAACGATCACGGCCAAACGGCAGACCCCCTGGGCCAGACCCTGTGCCGACTCATGGGTGACGCGACCTGGAAGAGCATGCTGGCCGAGGCCTTCGAGCGCCGGCATCCGATCGGCGCCACCCTGCTGCGCCAGGCGGAGCCCGGAACGCACGTGCTCGCCCTGCTGAGCGGGGTGGCGAAGGTGACCCGACGGGAGCGCACCGGAGACGTCAGGCTGCTGGCGTTCCGCGGCCCCGGTGAACTGCTCGGCGAGGTGGCCGTGCTGGACGACGGGGTCCGTTCGGCGAGCGTCGAGGCGATCTCGGACTGCACGGTCGCGGTCCTCACCAAGGCCGCGTTCCTGCGGTTCGTCACGGACCAGGGCCTGTTCCCGGTGATGGTCCGCTACGCCATGGGCAGGCTGCGGGAATCGGACCTCGCCCGCACCGGCGGCGACATCGTGGCCCGGCTGGCGGCCGCCCTGGCCGCTTTGGCCGACGTCTCCGCGGACCCGGCGGGGCCGCCGGGTCGGCGCACGGAACTCGCCCTGACCCGTGACGAACTGGCCCAGCACCTCGGGGTGTCCCGGAACACCGTCACCGCGGGCCTGGCCGAACTCGGCTCCCACCAGGTCCACGCCGGACGGAAGTCGATCGTCATCGGCGACCTGTCCGCGCTCCGGCGGGTGGCCGGCGGGGCGCGTGACTGACGTGGCGCCGGTTCGTCCGGAGGAGCCCGCGCGACTGACGCCACGTCAGTTCGTGTGACGGGCGTCACCAGGTTTCCGCACTGAGCGAGCACACCGCACGGCGCGCGCTCGCGAAGCTTGGGGCACACGGTCCGCACGGGAACCACAAGGAGCACAGATGTCGCAGTCCGACCAGCCGATGCCCGAGGCCAGCGCCCTGCCCTACAGCCGGAGCCGCCAGCTGCCGCCGTACCGGGGCATCGTGGCAGTCGACGCCAAGGACTTCACCGGCTACCCGGCCATCGAGCACGGCATGATCAGCCAGGCCGTCCCGAAGGTCCTCCAGTGGTCCTTCGAGCGCGCCGGGCTCGCCGAGGTCTGGCACGGCCGCCGGTTCCCCGCCTCCACCGGCGACGGCTACGTCTTCGGCTTCGACCCCGCGTGGATGCCGTTCCTGATCCACCCGTGGCTGCACACCCTCCAGGAGGTGCTGACCGAGTTCAACGTGCACTCGGTCGGGACGGTGCGGATCCGGCTGCGGGTCAGCCTCCACATCGGGCCGCTGCCCGACTCCGGCGGCGAGTTCGACGGCAACGGCACGCCCCGCAACGACACCCACCGCCTGCTCGACTCCCGCCCGGTGAAGGCCATGCTGGCCGCCTCCAACGAGAGCATCACCCAGGTCGCCGCCATCCTGTCCGACCGCTGCTACCAGGACGCGGTGGCGGGCGGATTCACCGGCCGTCACCCCGACCACTTCATCGAGGTGCCGGCCACCGTAGAGGGCAAGCAGTTCGACCAGCGGGCCTGGCTGTACGTGCCCGCTCCCTCAGGGAACCTCTACGACCGCCGCATCCTGGGCGACGCCGTGGTCGGGGAGCACGAGCGGGCGCAGGCCGCGGCGGCGGAGCCCTCGGCCGGGCAGGCGGACGGCGGCCGCGCGGGAGGCGGGCCGGTGAGCTACCAGGCCGACCGCGGAAACATCAACAACGGTACGGTGCACGGCAGCCAGCAGGTCACCAACGTGGAGGGCGGCCAGCAGGTCACCAAGGTGGAGGGCGACCAGCGGGTCACCAAGGTGCGCGGCGACTCCTTCGGGGGCGACTACGTGGCGGGCCACAAGGCCGGTACGGTCCACGGCAACCAGGGCGACACCTTCCACGGTGACAAGAAGGAGCGCCGCCGGTGAGCGCCGAGGAGCGGCCGTCCGGCGGCGGCCAGTCCGGCGACCGCCCCGACGGCCCGGCGTCCAACGGCCGGGCGCCCGACCAGGGCGGGACCGAGCCCGGATACCCGGACCCGGACGACGCCGACGACTTCGCCGACCCCGACCGGGAGTTCCTCAGCCGGCTCGGCCGCTGGGCGGCCCCCGGTGGGCCCCATCTGATCTACGCCCCGAACGGCAACATCAACACCGGCGCGGTGCACGGGGACCAGCGCGTCGAGAACGCCGGCGCGACGTCCGCCCCGGGCGGCCCACACGTGGAGGCGCATGAAGGCCCGATCTCCGCACTGGAGATCCTGGAGGCGCGGGCCGGCTTCGCCCAGCCCGAGTGGTTCCCCTCGGCACTGCGGCAGTTGGACACCGGCCTGCTGTTCCTGGCGGGCGAGCCCGGCACCGGGCGCCGCACCGCGGCCCTCAACCTGCTGTCCCAGCACAGCGGGCAGAGTGTGAAGCTGCGCGCGCTCGACAGCGACGAGGACCTGTCCACCTGGCGCCCCCGCGACGCCGAGGCCCGCGGGTACCTGGTGCACGGCCTGCTGCCCACCCTCCGGCTGGGCCCGGCGGTGGTCGCCAACCTCCGCCGCCTGCTGGCGGATGCGAGGGCGCGCATGGTGGTCATGCTGCCGCACGACCCGGACCTGCTCCGCAGCCTCGCCCGCGACCTGGACCTCACCCCGGTGCGCTGCGTGCCCCCGCCACCCGGCGCGGTCTTCGAGGCCCGTCTGAAGGCCGCCGTCCCCGACCCCGACCGGCGTCGGCACCTGCTGGAGCGGCTGCGGCCGGGACTGGACGACCTCCTGGCGTCGGAACTGGTCCCCGCCCAGGTCGCCGAACTGGTCGCCGAGGTGGCCAGGGCCGGTGACGAGGGACCCGACCTCGCCGATCTCCGCAGGCGGCTCAGCTTCCTCGCCGAGAAGGAGGTCCCCGACCTGCTGAAGAAGCTGCACGACGACCCGGACGGACTCGCGTTCCTGCTGGCGACCAGCGTCTTCGAAGGACTCGACCACCGGATCGTCCGGGACGAGGCCGACCGGCTGCTCACGCTGGCCGATGGCCGTCTCGACGCCGTCCTGCCGACGGGCGGTGACGACGGCCAGACCGGTGGGGTGAGCCGGGAGGCTCCCCGCCCGAACCCGCGGTTCGTCTTCCGGCGGTCGCTGGACGAACTCCTGGCGACCGTCCGCGCCGAGTGCGCGCCCGGTGAGATCCGGGCGACCTCCCGCTACACGTACACGGTGGAGCCGGTGCGCTTCACCCGGCACCGCCAGGCCGAGACGGTGCTGCGGCACGTCTGGCGGCAGTACGGCGAACTGTCCAGGTTGCTGACCGATTGGATGGACACGGTCTCCGAAAAGGACCCCGAACTGGCCGTGCCCCTGGGCCGGGTGATGGGACTGGCCGCCGGCTGGGGCGGCGGCCGGCGCGCCCTGCGCGACATCGTCAAGCTGGCCCGGTCCGAGAGTCAACGGAGTCGCCACACCGCAGCGTTTGCGCTCGGCATCGCGGCGCAGGACCCGGTCCTGGCCGGCGAGGTCAAGTACAACCTCAACCGGTGGAGCCGGGAGGGTGGTTGGAGGACGCGTTCCACGGTCGCCTACGCGTGCGGAAAGGACTACGGGACGTCCCGTCCGGAGCTCGCGCTGTCGCTGCTGCGGGGCTGCTACCGGGGGCAGGAGGGGGACGAGAGGGCGGTCGCTACAGCCGTCGACGATGCGCTGTGGGAGCTCTTCGCCTCAGGCAACCAGCCGGTCGTCCTGCGCGAGCTGGTGGACTGGGCGGACCGCCCGGGGCACGGGGCCGAACTCGCGCTCCGGACCTTCCCCCGACTGCTGAGGGACCGCGCCTGGTTCCAGGGCCAGTTGCTCACCGTCGGCGAGTTCACCGACACCGTGATCACCTTCATCCGGCGATCGCTCGACGACGACGGTCTCTTCGACGAGACCTGCACCGCGTTGCTCTCCTGGTGCGCCTCGGCGGTCTGGAACGAACAGCTGCGCGCCGTCGTGGAGACGCTGCTGACCGCGCTCGCCCAGGAGATGAGCCGCGGTGAGCTGCGCCTGTTCGTCGAGATCGACGCCGCCGACAACCCCGACCTGGCCGGACGGCACATCGCCCAGCACGCCCTGGACGCCTGGCGCCGGGGCGAACCGCAGCCGTACCGGCCCGCCCCTGCCGATGGAGGAGCCCGATGACCGCCGACAGCGACCCGCCCGTCTACGCCCGCGCCACCCAGGCGCCGTGGCGGGAGATCCTGCGCCACCGCTGGTCCGGGCGGCGCGACCGTGCGCTCGTCCTGCTGGACCGGGACGGGCTCTACCACCAGGTGGGGCACCGCCGCCGCGCCCGCGCCGATGAGGACCCGGACCTGGAGGGCCCGGTGGCCGTCCGGACGGGCCTGCGCGGATTCGACGAGGCCTACCTGGTCGAGCTCGACGAGCGGTCCGGGACGCGGGCGGTCGGCCTGTCGACCCCGTACGGCACGAAGTCGGTGGACGTCCACGTCCTGTGGTGGGCGCACGACGCCGTGAACGTCGTGCGGGCGCGGACCGTGCGGGGCTGGCTGCCGGTCCGCAAGGACCTCGAACAGCGTCTGCGCCAGCTCAAGGAGCAGTTCGCCACCGCCGGGCACGGGCTGACCGAGGCCGAGCTGATGCACTACCTCGCGACACCCCACCTCCTGCCGCACTGCGGCCTCGGCTACCGCGTCACGGACGTGTCCGCCCGGGAGCACGACGCCGAACTGCGGCTCGGGGAGCCGGACGGGGCCGGCGTGCCCTACAACTGGATGGACAAGAGCGAGGACGAGTACGCGTTCTGCCGGCGGGCCGTTCAGGAGGGCCCGGTGTCGCTCGCGGCGCTCTGGCTGGCCAGACACCCGGACCAGGTCCGGGAGGTCCTGGACTGGGCGGTCGGCCACGCCGACCTGCTCCGGGGTGAGACCACCTGGCAGGACCAACTGGCGATGATGCTCGGCAAGTTGAGCGAGCAGGAGAGGCAGGAGCTGTCCCGGATGCTGCGCGACCGGTTGGTCGCGTTCGGGCGCCGGGTGCCCGGCCCCGGGCCGCAGGGCCCTGGGCCGGAGTTCGTCAAGATCCGCTCGCAGGCCAACGGCTGGGCGGGCGGCGTGGCGAACGGGAGCCCGGTGTGACCGCCGCCGGCATACCCGGCGGCCGGGTGCCAACCGCGCCGACCGCCGCCTCTACCGCCGTCTCTACCACCGCCCCGGACTCCGCCCCGAGCCCGTCGGCGGTGGCGGCGATCGAGCGCCTGGTGGCCGCCAACAGCATGGAGCTCACCCGGGCCGACGCCAAGGCCGCCGTGTTCCTGGCGTTCACCGGCGCGGTCCTCGGGGTGTTCATCCCGCTGGGCGGGGGCGGCGGGAGCGGCGGCGGATCCGGGCCCCGGGCCTGGGCGGTCCCGTTCCTGTGGTGGAGCGCGGTGGCGAGCGCGCTGCTGGCCGTCGCCTGCTTCGTGGCCGCCCTCGCCCCCCGGTACCGGAAGGGCGAGCGGCAGGCCCCGACCAGCCCGGCCTACTTCGGGCACATCGCGCCGGGTGCGGGGGTGGAGCGGCTGCGCCGCGCCTTCGAATGCGGGGGTCGTGATCCGGTGGGGGCGCTGTTGTCCTCGCTGGCCGGGACCAGTGCGATCATCCGGGCGAAGTACCGCTGGATCGAGGCCGGAACCGCCGTGCTGCTCCTCGCACTGCCCCAGTTCGCGCTGACCCTGCGGCCGGTCTGAGTTGCGGTCCCGTCCACGGTCCGCCCCAGGGCTCCTGGGCGGGGGGGCCCTCAGGGCACGACGACGGTCGCGCGGTAGCCCGTGATCTCCAGGTCCACGCGGTCCCGGGCGGCGTGCATGGCCAGCAGG
>NZ_JBHWIJ010000167.1:0-3174 GCF_042732255.1 Kitasatospora sp. NPDC059803
GTCCGGTTGCGCCCCGCCCGGATCGCGCGACGGCGCTGCTGCGCCCCGAGGGACGGGCCCCCACCGCTGTCGCCCGCGCCGTACGCCCCGCCCACCGCCCCCGGGGCGGCCCCGGCGGCGGCCGCCGAGCGGCGGTCCGCCAGCCGCGCCTGACGCCGGGCCAGGGCCCGGGCGGCGTGCGCGTCGAGGTGGGCGGTGGCCCGGGCGGACATCCGCTCGGCCACCCGATGGGCGGCGGGATGGTTCGCGGGCACCTTGTCGGGGGCGCCGGCGATCAGGTCGAAAAGCCAGGTGCGGGCCCGGTCCGCACGCCGGTGCAGCAGGCGCTCGCGCCGGAGCGCACGCGCCCGGCGGCGCGGGCGCGTGGCGTACCGCCAGCGGGCCCACGGGCTGCTCGGGCGGGCCAGCCGGATCGCCCCGATCCAGGACAGGCCGGGGACCATGATGCCGAGCAGGCCGGTCCACATCTTGCCCTTGATCAGGGTGATCACCGAGGCCAGGGCGTTCACCGAGATCACCGTGATCAGGCCCCACCTGGTCTCCTGGCTGGGCACCACGCCGAGCGGCACGTACCCGACCAGCAGCAGGGCGGTGAACAGGATCCCGAAGATCACCGCGTCCACCGACTTGCGGCCCTGCTCGCTCCAGTACACGTCGTCCAGGTGCAGGATCAGCGCGAACTCGTCCAGCACCAGGCCGCAGCCGATGCCGAAGACCAGCCCGAACCAGTCGATCCACGGGTGCCCGCCGTACGTGGCGAACACCCCGACGCCGCCGACCAGCAGGAAGCCCAGGCCGAACACCATGTGATGGATGTGCAGGCCGCCGGGGGTGACGTTGCCGAACCACCACCGCACCTCGGCGCGGATCATCCGGACGCTGAACCGGATGAACACGAAGGAGGTGATGAAGCCGACCAACAACAGGAACAACGGCTGCTTGTGCGCGGCGACGATGTGCTCGCGGTAGCCGTCCAACAGTGTGGTCATGCGTCTTACCTTCGTTCCTGGTCCTGCGTGCGGCCTGCCGTGACATGGCCCGGAACCCAACACCGGTCCAACGTGCGGTCAGAACCCGCGGGTGCGTTTGGCCGCCCGGCGCGGCACGACCGGGTACAGCGACGGGCGCTCGCCGCCGACCGGCAGCTTCATGAACATCCGGGCGATCTCACCGCCCAGGTTCACCCCGATCGCCAGTGCCATCGCGATCGCCGCCGCCCGGGAGACGGACACCAGGCCCGCACTGGCGTGGCCCTGGGCGAAGGACAGCATCCCCAGGTAGAGCGCCGAACCGGGCATCAGCGGGCCGATCGCGGCCGTCACGTACGGCAGCGCGGAGCCGTTGCGGTAGCGCGCCATCAGCTGGCCGAACAGGCCGACCAGGCCGGCCGCCACCCCCGTCGCCACGATCGGGGAGATGCCCGCGTTGTACGCCAGCACGCCGTAGCTGGCCCAGCCGATGCCGCTGTTCAGGGTGACCAGCGCGAGCGAGCGGCGGTCGGTCTGCAGCAGCGTGGCGAAGGCCAGGGTCAGCAGCATCGCGGCGATCATCTGGACCGGCGGGTAGGTGACGCCCGCCAGGCTCTCGTCCGGCCGCAGCTTCGCCTCGAAGCCGACCCCCAGGTAGAGGATCAGCATCACGCCGATCACGATGCCCGCGACCAGGTAGATCACTTCCAGCAGGCGGGCCGCGGCGGTGATGTAGAAGCCGGTCAGGCCGTCCTGGACGGCGGCGACCAGTGCCCGGCCGGGCAGCAGCGCGAACAGGCCACCGGTGATCACCACCGAGCCGCGCAGGCCCCAGTCGTTGAAGGACAGAATGATCCCGGAGGCGGCGGCCGGCATCGCGGCCGCCACGAACTGGTAGAACTCCGGCAGCCGGCGCCGGGCCAGCGTGGAGGCCAGCCGGTCGCCGAGGACGGCCGCGACGAAGGCGCTGGCGAAGACCAGCCAGGCCTTGTCGTCGATCCGCCCGCCGACCAGGAAGGTGGCCGCGCCGGCCAGCAGACCGGTGGTCAGCGCGAGCATCCAGCCCGGGTACGGGTGCCGGTTGCGGCGGATCAGGGCGAGCCGGCGGTAGGCGTCGTTGACCGTGACCTTCTCCGCGGTGATGTCCGCGACCAGCTCGTAGACCGCGTTCAGCCGGGTGTAGTCGGAGGTGCGGCGGCGCACCACCCGGTCGGCGGTGATCGGCGGCTCGACCAGCGAGGGCTGGTGCGAGATGCCGATCAGGGTGAAGGTCACCTGCGGCTCGCAGCGGTCCAGCCGGTAGGCGTGCGCGATGCCGAGCATCGCCGCCTCGACGTCCTCGGCGGCCTCGCCGCTGGCGAGCAGCAGCTCGCCGATGCGCAGCGTCAGGTCGAGGATGCGGGGGACGTTGCGGGTCGCGCCCGCGGAGGGGTGCAGCTCGCGGGCGGTCCGCTCGAAGGCGGGGCGCTCGGACATCGGCATGCGCAGCAGGGTGCGCATCCGGTCCGGCCAGGGCGCCTCGCCGGGGGCGCCGGCGGTCAGCTCCGGGACCGGGATGCCCATCGGCGGGGTGTAGCCGGCGGCCCGCCACTCCTCGGGGGTGAGGGTGTCCTCGGCGACCGATCGGCGGCGGGCGGGGCGCGCGTCCTCCGGACCGGGTGCCTGTCCGGGCGCGGGGTGCGGCCCGAGCGCAGGGTGCGGCCCGGACCCGGGGGGCGGCCCGGACTCGGCGGGCGGCTCCCGCTCCGGCTCCGGGGACAGCAGGCCCCTAGTCTCCGTGATCGGCGGGACGAAGGGGACGACGGTGGCGGGCTCGACGGTCGGGGCCGGATGGCCCAGCAGGCCCTCGGTGGGCGGCGCCTCGGCGGGGTCCACCGGCCGTACCGGCGGCGTCCGCCGGGTCTGACGGACCGCCCGGCCTCCCCTCGCCCGCTTGCCTGCGCCCGGTCGGCCCCGCTTAGGCACTTCCGCTCCTTGCCACCCCTGGCGGCCGTCGGCCACCGTTCGATCTCGGGTTACACCTTGCCTGATCGAACTGCCGGACGCACATGTACGCGGCGTACCCCGACGGGGGCCGCGGACTCCTACCCGGCGCGGGGGGGGGGGGGGGGGGGCGCGCCCCGGCGCCGCGGGGCCCCGGGCCGGCGCCGCGCACCCCCCCCCCCCGCCCACGCCCAGGGGGACCCCGAACGCCCGCGGGTTTGGG
>NZ_JBHWIJ010000167.1:3184-18354 GCF_042732255.1 Kitasatospora sp. NPDC059803
CCCACACCGCACCCCGGGGGGGGGGGGGCGCGGGCCCCCCCGCCCCGCAACGGCGGGCCCGCAGCAGTTCGACCGCCACCGGGACCACCGAGACCAGCACGATGCCGACCAGGATCGCCTCGATGTTCTCCCGGACGAACGGGATCTGGCCCAGGAAGTAGCCGAGCACGGTGACGCCGGCGCCCCACAGCACGCCGCCGACGAGGTTGAAGACCACGAAGGTGCGGTAGTTCATCCTGCTCACCCCGGCGACGATCGGGGTGAAGGTGCGCACGATCGGCACGAAGCGGGCCAGCACGATCGCCTTGGGCCCGTGCCGGTCGAAGAAGGCGGCGGCCTTCTCCACGTTCTCCTGCTTGAAGAGCCGGGAGTCGGCGCGGCGGAACAGGCTCGGCCCGACCTTGCGGCCGAACAGGTAGCCGACCTGGTCCCCCGCCACCGCAGCGGCCACGATCAGCGCGCAGACCAGCCAGAGCGGCTGGTGCAGGTAGGTGCCGTCGGCCACCAGCAGGCCGGTGGTGAACAGCAGCGAGTCCCCCGGCAGGAAGAAGCCGATCAGCAGACCGGACTCGGCGAAGACGATGGCCAGGATGCCGATCAGGCCGAAGGCGGAGATCAGGTTGGTCGGATCGAGCCAGGACGGGCCGAGGGCGAGGCTGGTCACGGGCGGACACTCCTGGGGGTCGAGTCTTGGCAATGAAATGGTAAAGCATTTACCAAGACTCGACAGATCCCGGGATGGTTCCCGCCCCGGGCTGGAGCGGGAACGGGTCAGAGGCCGTAGCGCTCGACGATCTCCTCGTGCCGGGCGGCGTCCGCGCCCGCCGCCTTGGCCAGGTCGAGCCAGGCGAGCGGGTGCGGCCAGTCGCCGGTGAGCCGGTGCAGCAGCGCGTCGGCCTCGGCGGCGGAGGCCGTCGGCGGCACCCCGAGGGCGGCGTAGACGCCGGGCAGCGTGCCGTCCTCGTCGGCCGGGTCGGTGATGCGGTACTGCTCCCCGCTGTACGCCCAGACCGCGAAGCCGGCCTGCTGGAGGCTCTCGCGCAGCGCCGCCCACGGCTCGTCGCCGGGCCAGCCGCCGTCGATCCAGTAGGTGGTGTACCCCGCCGGGTCGAGCAGGGTGAGCAGCTCGAACACCGGGTGCCAGCCGCGCCGCTCCTCCTCGGGGGCGTCCTCGGCCGGCGGCGGCTCCAGCAGCGCCGGGGCGAAGACCACCACGTCGCCGTGGTTGAGCGTCAGGTCTTCGCCGAGCACCGGCAGGATCCGGGCGGTGGCCGGACCGGTGCGGACGGCGGGCAGGTCGGCGGTGGCGCCGTTGGTGCGGGTGGCCCGGACGGTGACCAGCTGCCACTCCTCGTCCACCGGCCCCTCGGGCTCGTCGAACTCGATGCCGAGCAGCGCGCCCGCGGAACGGACCGCGGCCCAGTCCCGGTTGGCGGTGGCCGCCGTGATCAGGTGCCAGAGGTCGGGCTCCTGGACGGTGCGGTGGCGCTCCTCCTCCGGGGCGGCCTCGGCGGGCAGCGCGTGCTCCAGGAGCTCCTGGTACAGCCGCTGCGCGGTGGCGTGGTCGCCCAGCTCGGTGGCGGCGCCGGCGGCCAGCCGGCGGGTGTTGATCCGGCCGGCGTCCAGGGCGAGGATCGCCTCGCACTGCTCCAGCACCTCGGCCCAGCGGCCCTCGGCGGCGGCCCAGCGGGCGCGTATCCAGTGCCCGTCCTCCGGGCTGTCGTCGGCCAGCCGGTCGGCGAGGCGGCGGACACCCTCGCCGTCCCCCGCGTCGATCAGGGCGGAGCCGAGCATGCCGATCAGCACCTCGTCGGCCGGGGCGGTGTCGAGCCAGTGCCAGAGCAGGTCGGCGGCGGCCCGGGCGTGGCCGAGGCCGCCGAGCACCGCGGCCAGGTTGACGGCCAGTTCGGTGGCGCCGGCCTGCTCACCCCGGTACCGGTCCAGGGCGACGGAGAGCAGGTCGGCGCCGGTCTCGTAGGGCACTCCGACCTCGGCCAGGTGCGCCGTCAGCTCGCCGGGCGGGACGGGCAGCCCGGGCTCCGGCAGCGCCTCGGCGGCCGCCCGCAGCGCGGCGACCTCCGCGGCCACGCCGTCGGTGCGGCGCAGCTGGGCGAGCTTGCGCTCCCCGGTCGCGGCGAGGGTCAGCGCCACCGTCCGGGCGCCGCGGGCGAGGGCGAGCCGACCCGCCGCCAGCAGCAGGTCCACGCACGGGCGGTGCGAGCCGGTGCCGTCCAGGTAGCCGACCCAGCCGGCCACGGCGGCGCCCAGTTCGGCGTCGTTCTCCCAGGCGCCGGCCGCGACCAGCAGCTCGACCGTGTGCGTCCAGCCGTCCCGCAGGTCGGCGTGGCGCTCGGCGGCCTCCCGGTCGGGCAGCAGCGCCAGCGCCTCCTCCGTCCGGCCGAGCGAGGCCAGCGCACGGGCCCGCAGCAGGCCGCCCCAGAGCCGGTCGCTCTCGTCGATCTCGTGGCCGCGGGAGCGCTCGGCCTGCTCGGCGGTGTCGAGCAGCGCGAGCACCTCCGGGTGCCGGCCGAGCCGGTGCAGGGTGCCGGCCCGGGCGTGGTGGAAGTGCAGCGAGAGCCGCTCGCCGGCCGCCTGGATCCGGGTGGCGGCGGTGTCCAGGTGGGCGAGCGCCTCGGTGTGGCGGCCGTCGTCCTCCAGCGCGTCGGAGTACTCGCGGGAGAGGCAGTCGAAGCAGGCGCGGCCGGGCTCGATCCGCTCCAGCGTCTCGCCGAGCACCGCCAGCCGCTCCGGCACGTAGCCGGGGCCGTCGACCCGGGCGTGGCAGATCGCGAAGTCCTGCACCACGCAGACGGACTGCGGGCAGCCCGCCGTCTCCTCGCGGTGGGCGAACTCCAGCAGGTCGACCGCCTCGGGCAGGGCCTGCTCGCCCTGGTGGCGCTTGTTCAGCAGGTTCTGCATCCGCCAGTGCCGCAGGTAGACCTCGACCCAGGGCAGGCCGAGCGCCCTGGAGGCGGCCAGCGCCTCCGGGTAGACGGCGTCCACCTGGTCGTTGCGGCCCTCGTTGGCGTGGCCGGGCAGCTCGTAGATGGCGTCGGCCAGCCGCCGGTGGCCGGCCTCGGCCAGCTGGCGGTGGGCGTCGTGGACCCAGGCCCAGATGTCGGTACTCATGTGGTGTCCCCCTGCGTGGTGCTGATGTGATGTCTACCGCGGACCACTGACAATCCGTCCGTCACGCCTCGTCCGGGAGGGCGTCGAGGGTGTCCGGGACGGCCGACAGGCCGGCCGGGACGGCGGCGGTCAGCGCCGAGACCGCGGTGCCGACGCCGGACAGCGCGGCGGTGAGGTCGCCGCCGGACGCGCCGGTCGAGCCCGCCGAGGCGGCGGCCATGATCACCTTGAGCGAGCGGAGCAGCCCGGCCGCCGTGGCACTGCCGGTGTGCCCGGCACGGTAGGCGGCGAGCAGGTCCAGCACGGCCGGGCAGGACAGGTTGAGGTAGAGGCGGGCCCTGACCTCGCCGTCGGTGCGGGCGGTGAACGCCCGGGCCAGCCGCAGCGCCGCGGACGGGATCCGGGCGTCGGCCTGGTCGTCCTCGATCCGGGCCTTCAGCTCGGCCTCGCGGTCCGGCACCAGGACCAGCGGCAGGCCGGGCGGGTCGAACCGGGCCGGGACGAGCTGCTCGCCCTCGTCGGCGAGGGCACCGGCCAGCCAGGCCGCCTCGCCGGCCGGCAGCGGCCGCTCCGGGTCGCGGAACAGCTCGCGGTCGCCGTGCTCGCTGCCCAGCTCGACCAGGCGGCAGCCGCGCAGCTGGGCGTAGCGACGCAGGAAGGGCAGGACGGCGTAGCGGTCGCCGCGGGCGATCGGCACCCGCATCGCCCGGTACAGCATCTCCTCGAAGCCGCCGCCGCTGCCGAGCGCGACGTGCACCGCGCCCCCGCCCGCGGCCCGCAGCGCGCCGGCGGTGAGGTCGCCCTGGGAGGTGGGGACGGGGACGTCGTCGGCGAGCAGGGTGAACAGCCGCTCGTCGCAGAGCGCGGCGCCGAGCAGGTCCTGGCCGTGCCGGGTGAGGATTCGGCGCCAGGCGGCGGGCCGCAGCCGGGCGGTCTCGTACAGGCCGTCGACGATGGCGTCGGTGAGGGCGCGCTGGAGCGCGCGGTAGTGGTCGTCGCGCTGGAGGTCCTCGCGGCTGGCGGTGGGGGTGAGCCGGCTGGACTCGACCACGCCGCCGATGAACCCGGCCCAGCTGGGCAGCAGGTCGCGGGCGTCCTCGGCGAGCAGCATGCCGCGCAGGTAGACGGCGAGGTCGCGGTTGTCGCTGCTGCCGTAGGTGCCACCGTCCTGGACCCAGAGCAGGCCGATCGCGTCAGTGTCTCCCTCGGCGCCGCCCTCGGTGCCGCCCCCGGTGCCGCTCTCGGCCGGGTGGACGGGGAAGGCGGTGAGCGGCTCGAAGCGGCGGCCGAAGGCGGTGGCGAAGCGCATCCGGGCGGTGTGCTGGTCACCCGGCACGCTGTGGCGCCAGGGCACCTCGACGTTGTTGACGGGCTGCTCGTCGTCGCCGACGTAGACCGGGATCGGCAGCAGCACGCAGTACCGGCCGAGCACGTCGCGCAGCGCGTCCTCGTCGGCGAGGTGGGCGTGTTCGGCCTTGAGGGTCAGCTCGACGACCGTGCCGGGGCGGGGCCGGGCGGCCACCGGGTCGACCTGGTACTGCTCGCCGCCCCGGCTGCGGTAGCGGTGGCCGAGGTGCGGTTCGCGGTGCGAGGTGGTGGTGACGGCGACCTCGTCGGCCACCGAGAAGGCGGAGAGGAAGCCGAGGCCGAAGGCGCCGATCAGCTCCTGGTTGCCGGTGAGGTCGCGCAGCATCCGGGTGTAGCCGGTGCCGACGGTGGCGAGGTAGGAGTGGATCTCCGGCTCGGTGAGGCCGGCGCCGGTGTCCTCGATGGAGACGGTCCGCCGGGCGGCGTCGCCGCGCACCCGGATCAGCGGGCGGTGGTCGCCGTCCGGGTCCTCCAGGAGTCGGCGGGTGTGCGAGTCGTGGGCGTTCTGGACGAGTTCGCGCAGAGCGACCAGCGGGGTGGAGTAGAGGTGGGTGGCGAGGACGTTCACCAGTCCGCCGAGATCGACCTCGGTCGTACGCAGATCCTCGGCGGGGGCGGGCTCGGGCGGGGCACCTTCAGACATGGGTCCCCAGTGTGCCAGTGCGACTATCTGGCCACCATTTCTTTCTCTCTGAGAAAACTCAGTCAACTCTGTGTTGACTGCACAGGGTTGTCCAACTCCATCGCTTGTGCATCAACTTCCCTCTCCACCAGCAGTTTTGATGGGTTGAGATGCCTTCGTCGCGGCCATCGGGCAATCTCCGGATACGGCGTCACCATGACACCATCGGGGGAATTGCCACCCGTTTGGTGGAGTTCGTCCGCGCTGCTGGTGAATGCTGAACGTGCGACGTCAGGCAACGGCGCCACGGAGCGGCCACTCCGGATCGCGCCACATTTCGCACCCCCAGCTCAGGGAGACCACCGTGTCCCGTATCCGCGCAGCCGCCGCCGTCACCGCCCTCGGGGCGTTCCTCCTCGTCGGCTTCGGCGCCGCCAGCGCCCACGCCGACAACGGCGCCGGCGCCCTCGACCACTCCAACAGCAGCGTCGTGAGCAACACCGGCTCCGCCAACGTCATCGGCAACGTCCACGGCAACGTGGTCGTCACCCAGCAGACGGCCACCGGCTCGGGCGCGAGCAACCAGAACAACGGCCTCGCCGCGACCGGCAACGGCGGCAACATCGGCGCCCTGCAGGGCAACGGCAACCTCGACGCCCGGGCCTTCTTCCCGGCCGCCGTCCGTTCCGGGCAGTCCGAGGACGGCCCGGCCGAGGTGCAGCAGGCAGTCCCCGAGGTCCGGGCGGGCGCTGTGCGGGCGGTTCCGCACCCCGTCGTTGACCAGCGCGAACAGGGCGTGGACCCGGATCCGGGCCTCGACCGCGTCGTACTCGGGCCGGACCCGCCGCAGCAGGCCGACCCAGGTGCGCAGGAAGTCGCGCCGGAAGTCCACCGCGACCCGGCGGTCCGGCGGGGCCAGCCGCTCCGTCTCGCTCAGCATCGCGCCCAGGTAGTCGCCGTTGCGCAGCGCGAAGCCGACGTACGCGCCCAGGCCGGCCGCCAGCGCCGCCTCCGGCCCGGCGGCGGCCGCGAACGCGCCGTCCACCTCCTGCCAGAGCCGTTCGCGGCTGCGCACCAGCGAGGCGGCGAGCAACTGGGCCTTGCTGTCGAAGTGCCGGTAGACGCTGGGGCCGGAGATGCCGACGGCGGCGCCGAGTTGGTCGGTGCTGACGTTGTCGAAGCCGCGCTGGTGGAAGAGCCGGACGGCCGCCGCGAGCAGCTCCTCGCGGCGCGCCTGCGGCCTGGGCTCCGGCGGCCCGGGGGCGACGGGGCCGGCGGCGGAGACGGGGATGAGGGCGGGACCTGGGTGGACAGCGGGATCCGGGTGGGCGGCGGCGCCGCGCAGGGAGGCCGCGAGGACGGCGGCCACGAGCTCGCGCAGCACCGCCTCGGCGCGGCGCGGCTGCGGCGCGGCCGACTGGTAGGAGAGCCCGGTGCAGGCCGAGAGCGCCGACCAGCAGAGCAACTCGGCGTCCGGCGACGCAAGTTCCGGCCGGCCGGCGCGCAGCACGGCGGTCATCAGCGCGACGTCGGCGCGCAGTTCGCGGCGCAGCGCCGCCCGCCGGGCCGGCGGCAGCAGCCTGGCGTCGCGCTGCACCAGGGTGCCGAGCGGGCGGTGTCCGACCGCGACGGCGGCCAGCGCGGCGCCGAGGTCGCCGGTGGTGCGGGCCCCGCGCAGCCCGCAGGCCAGCGCGTCCAGTCCCAGCCGGACGGCGCGGTCGAGCAGTTCGGGCTTGCCGCGGAAGTGCCGGTAGAGGGCGGGCGCGGTGATGCCGACCCCGGCGGCGACCTCGGTCATGGAGACCTGGTGGTAGCCGCTGCGGTGGAACCGGTCGGCCGCCACGGCGAGGATCTGGGCGCGCCGCCCGGGCGGTCGTCGGACCACCATGGCGAGCCTCCCTCCCGCGCTCCGGACTGCCGACCGAAGGCTAGCAAGGATTCACTTGAGGGCGCCGACCGCCGGTGGCCACCGGCCTTTTCCGGGGCCGTCGACCCTGGACAGCCGAAGCTACCCGGGATTAACTTGTGAGGCCATCACCTGGCACGTTCAGCCCCCGCCGGCGCCCGCAGCCGGTCACCACCGAAGGGAGCGCCGCCGTGCGCCGCACCGTGTTCAACGAGGACCACGAGGCCTTCCGGGAGACCATCCGGGACTTCATCGCCAACGAGGTCGTCCCGGTCTACGAGAGCTGGGAGGCCGACGGCCACCCGCCGCGCGACTTCTACCGACAGCTCGGCGCGCTCGGCGTCTACGGCATCGAGGTGCCGGAGGAGTACGGCGGCGCGGGCGAGAGCGGCTTCAAGTACCAGACGGTGATCACCGAGGAGACCGCCCGGGCGGGCGTGAGCTTCGGCTCCTCGGGCGTGCACACCGCGCTGGCCCTGCCCTACCTGCTGGAGTACGCCACCGAGGAGCAGAAGCGGCGCTGGCTGCCCGGCTTCGTCTCCGGCGACATCATGACCGCCATCGCGATGACCGAGCCGGGCGCCGGCTCCGACCTCGCGGGCATCGCCACCACCGCGAAGCTCTCCGAGGACGGCACCCACTACGTCCTGAACGGCGCCAAGACCTTCATCACCGGCGGCGTGCTGGCCGACCTCGTCCTGGTGGTCTGCCGCACCGCCCCGTACGACCCGGACAACCGCCGGGCCGGCCTGTCCATCCTCTGCGTGGACACCACGTCCCCCGGCTACACGGTCGGCCGCAAGCTGCAGAAGATCGGCCTGCGTACCTCGGACACCGCCGAACTGGCCTTCAGCGACGTCAAGGTGCCGGTGGAGAACCTGCTCGGCGAGGAGGGCCGGGCCTTCTCCTACCTGACCCACAACCTGGTGCAGGAGCGGCTGGCGATCGCCGTCAGCGCGTACGCGTCGGCGGCCGCGGCGGTGCGGTTCGCGCTCCAGTACGTCAAGGACCGCAAGGTGTTCGGCAAGGCGGTGGCCGAGTTCCAGAACACCAAGTTCACCCTGGCCGACTGCGAGGCCCAGGTGGTGGCGCAGCAGTCGATGGTGGACCGCGCGCTGGAGCTGTACCAGCAGGGGGAGCTGACCGTCGCCGACGCGGCCGCCACGAAGCTGTTCTGCACCGAGTCGGCGTCCACCGTCATCGACAAGTGCCTTCAGCTGCACGGCGGTTACGGCTACATCCTGGAGTACCCGATCGCCCGGCTCTACACCGACAACCGGGTGTTCCGGATCTACGGCGGCACCAGCGAGGTCATGCGCAGCATCATCGCCAAGTCGCTCGGCCTGTAGACGGGGTAGGCAGGGCAGACGGGTCCACAGCCGCGGCGGGCCGCACCCCCATGGCGGCCCGCCGCACCCGGACGGGCGCACTCGGCCGGGGCGGGCGGGTGCGGCCCAGGCGGACGGGTGCGGCTCAGGCGGACGGGTGCGCTCAGTTGGGCGAACCGTGCTCCGCGCGCCAGGCCTCCCAGCCCGCACTGGACGCCACCTTCGCCTCGCGCAGCGCCCGCTGGGCGAACGCGGCCGGCGCGGTCTCCAGGCTGCGCACCCAGCTGCGGCCCGCCGTGGCCAGCGCCGCGCACACCATCGCCGCCCCGGCCACGCCGAGCACGGCGCCGATACCGGTGAGCAGCGCGCCGCCGGCCAGCAGCGAGCGGTTGACCTGGAACCCGCCGGAGACTGTCTCGTTGATCGCCATGCCTCCACGATGCGGGCACTCGCCGGGGGCTGCACGTCGAACGGCTCCGGGTGCGCGAGCCGGGCGCGTCCGCGAACCTGGGCACACGGCGCCGGTCCGGGCGCCCGGGGTCGGCCCGGCCCGCCGGGTCAGGAGGACACGCGATGCCCGATCTCGAACAGCTCGCCGTGGAACACCTCACCCGGGCGGCCGAGAGCCCACACGGGCGCAGCGCCCACCTGGTGCTCCACGACGGCGTCCTGCGGCAGACCGTGATCGCGCTGACCGCGGGCACCTCGCTGGACGAACACACCCCGCCGACCGCCGGCAGCGTCCAGGTGCTGCGCGGCCGGGTCTCGCTGACCATCGCCGGCCGGCACCAGGAGCTGCCGGTCGGACGGCTGGAGCCGGTACCGCAGGAGCGGCACGGGCTGCTGGCCCACGTCGACTCGGTGGTGCTGCTGACGGTGGTCACCGCCTAGCGGGGCGGCGGCGTCGACAGCGGGCGGCAACTGTCAGCGGGCGACGGGCGACAGCGGGCGACGGGCGACAGCGGGCGACGGGCGGCAGCCGTCAGCGGGCGGCAGCGGGCGGTGACGGCACCGCGGGGCTGAGCACGCTTGCGCTGACCAGCCGCAGCCCGCGCAGGAAGTCCCGCCCGCTCGGCGCCAGTTCGGGGGCGGCCAGCCACTGGGCGGCGTACCCGGCCAGCAGGGTCTGATAGAAGGAGCCGCGGGCGATCTCCTCCTCGGTGTCCGGCACTTCGGGCAGCCCCTGGAACAGCGCGGCGAGACCGAGCCGGCCCTCCTTCTGCGCCTCCGCGAACGCGTGCGCCAGCTCGGGCGCGTGCGCGGCCTGGGCGAGCGCCTCGAACTGGGCCGCCCAGAGCCCGCGGTGCTCGGTGAAGACGGTCCTGAGGCCGTCCCAGACTGCGGCGAAGCGCTCCTCCGGGTCGTCCGACACCCGGTTGGCGGCGTCCACCACCGCGCCCAGGGCCGCCCCCATCTCCCCGATCGCCTCGATCATCGCCGCGTTGAGCAGCGCGTCCTTCGAACCGAAGTGGTAGCCGATCGCGGCCAGGCTGACGCCCGAGGCGGTCGCGACGTCACGGGCGGTGGTGCGCCCGTACCCCTTCTCGTACAGGCAGCGCTTGGCGCCGGCCATCAGGTCTTCGCGGTTTCCCATGACCCGATCCTACGGAAGGACTGCACAAATGTCTTGCACGAATGTCTTGCACGGCCGTCTCGTACATTCGTCTCGCACGATCGATTTACACATATGTACTAGACAGGCGTCTGACACGCCCGTACCGTCTTCCCCATGACCGCAACCACCGGCCGCGCAGGCCGTCGCGAATGGATCGGCCTGGCCGTCCTCCTGCTCCCGACCCTCGTCCTGGCCATGGACATGGGCGTGCTCTTCTTCGCCGTCCCTTTCATCTCCACCACGCTTGCGCCCAGCGGCACCCAGCAGCTGTGGATCATGGACATGTACTCGTTCCTGCTCGCCGGGCTGCTCATCACCATGGGCTCGCTCGGCGACCGGATCGGCCGCCGCCGGCTGCTGATGATCGGCGCCGCCGGCTTCATCGGCGCCTCGCTGCTGGCCGCCCGGGCCGACACCGCCGGCCAGCTGATCGCCGCCCGCGCCCTGCTCGGCGTCGCCGGGGCCACCGTGATGCCCTCGACGCTCGCGCTGATCCGCAACATGTTCCACGACCCCAAGCAGCGGCAGATCGCCCTCGGCGCCTGGGGCGGCGTCCTCACCGCCGGCGCCACCCTCGGCCCGGTCGTCGGCGGCCTGCTGCTCGACCACTTCTGGTGGGGCTCCACGTTCCTGGTCGCCGTCCCGGTGATGGCCCTGGTGCTGCTCACCGCGCCCTTCCTGCTCCCCGAGTACCGCTCCACCGCACGCACCGGCCGCTTCGACCTGCCCGGCGCCGCGCTCTCGATGGCCGCGATCCTGCCGCTGGTCTACGGCGTCAAGACCCTCGCCGTGGACGGCTGGAGCCCGCTACCCGCCCTCGCCGTCCCGGCCGGCCTGCTGCTGGCCGCCGCGTTCGTCCGGCGCCAGCGCACCGCCGCCGACCCGCTGATCGACCTCGGCCTGTTCCGGATCCGCACCTTCAGCGGCGCGATCAGCGTCAACACCATCGCGATGTTCGCGATGATGGGCTTCGCCCTCTTCACCTCGCAGTACCTGCAACTGGTCAAGGGCATGAGCCCGCTCACCGCCTCGCTCTGGTCGCTGGTGCCCAGCGTCGGCGTCGGCGCGGCCGTCGGCACCAGCTCGGCGCTGGCCGGCAAGGTCCGCCCGGCGGCCCTGATGGGCGGCGGATTCCTGGTCGGCGCGGCGGGCTTCGCCCTGATGACCCAGGTCGGCGCGCACTCCCCGCTGGCGCTCGTCCTCGTCGCGGCGGGCGTCCTCGCCGCCGGCACCGTCGGCACCATGACCATGACCGCCGAAATGGTCGTCTCCGCCGCCCCCGTCGAGCAGGCCGGCGCCGCCTCCGCCACCTCCGAGACCGCCGTCGAACTCGGCAGCTCACTCGGCATCGCCCTGCTCGGCGCGGCCGGCGCCGCCGTCTACCGCCACCAGCTGGACGGCGCCCTCCCCGCGGGCGTCGACGGCGAGGCCGCCCGGACCGCCCAGGACACCCTCGGCGGCGCGGTCACCGTCGCCGGCCACCTGCCCGGCCGGATCGGCACGGACCTGCTGGAGACCGCCCGGGCCGCCTTCACCGACGGCCTGCACGTCGCCGCGGCGGTCGGCCTGGTCTTCGCCCTCGGCGCCGCCCTGCTGGCCTACCGCCTGATGCGCCACCTCCCCGCCGCCACCCCGGCCCCGGAGGCCGCACCCGAGGCCGTCACCGTCTGACCCACCAGGACCGATCCACGCGAGTCATCGAGAGCCCCCGCCCCCTCGGGCGGGGGCTCTCCGCCGCTCCCGCCCCACCTCTACCGGTACCGGTAGACCTCACGACGGTTGCCGACCGCCATGACCCAGACGATCAGTACCCCGTCCTCGACGGTGTACAGCACCCGGTAGTCCCCCACCCTCAGCCGCCACCGGGCTTGATGCCCCTGGAGCGACTTGATGTCGAAGCCCGAGGTGTCGCCGACGTCCAGCGCCTTCTGCAACTCGGCGAGGCGGTGCAGGATGCGGACAGCGTCCGGCCTGGGCACCTTGAGGAGATCCCGTTGCGCGCCCGGACTGAACCGCGTGACATACCCCATCGCGCTCAGCCGTGGTGTTCGCGGAGCATGGCGGCCATTTCCTCCAGCGACACGGAGCCTTCGAGGCCCTCGGCCTCTGCCTCGTCCGCGAGGCGGTTCAGCCACTCGTCTTCGGCCTGCTCGGCGACTTCCCGCAGGCGCTGGTACTCGGCGATGTCGATCACCACCGCCTCCTGCCGACCGCGCCTCGTGATGATCGTCGGAGTCTCGTCACGTCGCGCCCGGTCGATCACATCCGCGAGATGACTCCGGACCTCGGCCATCGACTCGATCACTGGCTCGCTCATGACGTCAATGTAGCAGTTGTACATCTGTTGCTTATCGAGCCCGACGGGCGGGCCGGACGGTCCACCTGGGGGTGGAGGGCGGGGCGTCCACCCCCGGGGGCGTGCGTCGGCGGGCCCCGGGGAGGAGCGTGAAGGGGTACGTGGCCCGTCCCTCCTCTCCGCCGGGAGCCGCCGTATGTCCCTGACGACCCTGCTCTCCCTTCTCGGCATGCTCTGGTGGGTCGGCTACGAGCTGATGCTGCGCCGCCGCGAGGACGCCGCCGCCGGCACCTGGCGCGCGGACGGCCGCGACCGCGGCTCGACCCGGCTGCTGCTCGCCTGCTACGTCGCCGCGGTGCTGGTCGTGGTGCTGTTCGGCCGCGCCGGGATCGGCGAACTGCCGCCCTGGGCCCGCTGGTTCGGGATCGCACTGATCGCCGCCGGGCTGGCGCTGCGGGCCTGGGGCATGCGCACCCTGGGCCGCTACTACACCCGCACCCTGCGCACCGTGGACACCCAGCGCGTCGTCCGCAGCGGCCCGTACCGGCAGATCCGCCACCCCGGCTACGCCGGCAGCCTGCTGGTCTGGACGGGCTACGCGCTCGGCCTGGGCAGCTGGCCGGCGGCCCTGCTGGTGCCGGCGCTGCTGCTCGGCGCGTACGGCTGGCGGATCGCCGCCGAGGAGCGGCTGCTGCTGGCCGCCTTCGGGCCGGAGTACGCGGAATACCGGCGGGTGTCGAAGCGACTCGTGCCCTTCGTGTACTGAACCGCCACCGATCGGGCGGTTGTCGGCTGCGGCCCCCGGCGACGGGAGCGAAGGGGCCCGAGGGGCGGGTGTTGCGCGGCGCGGTGCCGTGCGGGCTGGTCACGGGTGCGCGAGCCGGACCGGGCCGGTTCCGGCCGCTGCCGCGGGCGCTCGCGTTCCGCTCGAACGGCACCTGCTTTTTGGCCAGCGTTTCCCGGCCGGTGTATCCGTTCGCCGTCGTCGCCAGGCATACTGGCCAGCACGGGCGCTCGCCCACCCTTGACTCTAGACAAGAAGGGACCGGTGGCCAGGGATGCTGCGGAACGGTCTTGAGCCCTGGCACCTCCTGGTGGTGCTGGCGATCGTCATCCTGCTGTTCGGGTCGAAGAAGCTGCCGGAGATGGCCCGCGGCCTCGGCAAGTCGATGCGCATCCTGAAGGCGGAGACGAAGGCGCTGCGCGAGGACGAAGCCCCGGCGGACGCGGCGCAGAGCGCCGGCACCGCGCAGAGCACCGCCGCGCCGCAGCCGGCCGCCACGACCCCGCCGGCCGTCACGCCGACCAACGTGACCAAGGCCACCGAGACGAAGCGGCCCGAGACGGCCGTCTGAGTCCCGCTCTCCTCCGGAAGCCCCCGGTACCGTCCGATGACGGTGCCGGGGGTTTCTGCTGCATCCGGGCTGCTCACGGCGCTCCCGACTGGCCGTCCGATCTGATCCGTTATCTCCTGGTATGCACCTACCGGAGGAACGGAGTCGCGGCATGCCCACCGACGAACCGGGCGACGAGCCGCCCGTCAGACCACCCGCCGGACCCCCGGGCGGACCGCCTGCCGGACCGCCGGGCGGACCCCCCGGTGAACCCCCCGGTGAACCGCCCGCCGGGTCGCCCGACGAGCTGGCCGACCTGCGGGCCCGCCTGAACGCCGCCGAGGCCCACCAGGCGCGGCTCACCCGGCAGTTGGAGACCCGCCCGGACCGCCACCGGGTGCGCTCCCTCTTCGCCGTCCTGCTGATCCTGCTGGCCTGCGTGCTGACCCCGCTGAGCGCCGTCGCGGTGTGGGCGAGGTCGGAGATCGGCGACACAGACCGGTACGTCGCGACCATGGCGCCGCTGGCCAGGGACCCGGCGGTCAGAGCGGCCGTCACCAACCGGGTCACCGACGAGATCGTGACGCGGATCCCGGTCGACTCGCTGCTCGACACCATCGCCCCCGACGACCGGCCCAAGCTCGGCGCGCTGCTGAACGGCATCGGCCAGGCCCTCACCGACGGGCTCACCGGCTTCGTCCGCAACCAGGTCCAGCGGGTGGTGGACAGCGACGCCTTCGCCACCCTCTGGACGGACGTCAACCGGCAGGCGCACACCGCGATCGACCGGATGCTGACCGGGCAGGGCGGCGGCGCCGTCGAGGTCAGGAACGACACCGTGGTGCTCGACCTCGCCCCGGTGATCGCCCGGGTGAAGACCGCGCTGGTCGACAACGGGCTCACGCCGGCCGCGAGGATCCCGGAGATCCACACCTCGTTCACGCTGGTGCAGTCCTCCGCCATCCCCAAGGTCCGCACCGGCCTGCGGCTGCTGGACCTGGCCGGCTTCTGGATGCCGGTGATCACGCTGGCCTGCGCGGTCGGCGGGGTGCTGCTCGCGGTCCGGCGGCGCCGGGCGGCGGTCACGGTGGCGCTGGGGATGGCCGGCGGGGCGCTGCTGCTGGGCATCGGGCTGAGCGTGTTCCGGGCCGTCTACCTGGACGGGCTCCCCGCCGGGGTGGACCAGTCGGCCGCCCAGGCGGTGTACGACGCGCTGGTGCGCTACCTGCGCTCCGCCGTCCGGGTGGTGATCGCGCTCGGCCTGGTCGTCGCGCTCGGCGCCTGGATCAGCGGCGGCGGGCGCTGGGCCCGCACCGCGCGCGGCGGCTGGCACGCGGGGCTCGGCGCGGCCCGGACCACCGCCGAACGGGCCGGGCTGCGGCTCGGCCCGGTCGGGCGGTTCGTCCACCGCTGGAAGGCCTGGCTGGGCTGGGCGGCGGTCGCGGGCGCGGCGCTGGCGTTCGTGCTGTGGAGCTATCCGACGGTGCTGGTGACGCTCTGTCTGGCGCTCGCGCTGGTCGCCGTCCTGGCGGTGCTGGAGCTGCTGGACGAGCCCGGCCGACCGGACGGAGG
>NZ_JBHWIJ010000168.1:0-4126 GCF_042732255.1 Kitasatospora sp. NPDC059803
AGGCCGCCGCCTCCGCCGCGCCCCCGCAGGCCGCCCCGGCCCCGCCGACACCCGCCGCCGCCCCGCCGCCGATGCCCGCCCGCCGGCGGCTCACGGAGGAGGAGGCCAAGCCGGTCAACCAACTCGACCCGGGCCAACGGGTGGTGGGGCTCACCATCGACGACGGGCCGGATCCCCGGTACACGCCGACCGTCCTGGCGCTGCTCCAGCAGTACGGGATCCGGGCGACCTTCTTCCTGGTCGGCGAGTGCGCCGCCGAGAACACCGGGCTGGTGCGGGAGATCGCGGACCGCGGCCACCACATCGGCAACCACACCTGGACCCACCCCGACCTGCGGCACATGTCCGACGAGGCGGTGCGGGACGAGCTGGAGCGCACCTCCGACCTGCTGTACCGGACCACCGGGCGCCAGCCGTCCTGGTTCCGCGCGCCCGGCGGGGACTGGTCGCCGGTCGCGATCAGGGTGACCACCGAGCTGGGGATGCGGCCGATGGGCTGGACGGTGGACCCGGAGGACTGGGCCACGCCCGGGACCTCGGTGATCACCGAGCGGATCCTCAAGAACGTCCGGCCCGGGTCGATCGTGCTCAACCACGACGGCGGCGGCGACCGGTCACAGACGGTGGCGGCGCTGAAGGCGTACCTGCCGGTGCTGATCGACCAGGGGTACTCCTTCTCGGCCCCGGCGAACTGAGTGCGGGCGCGGGGCGGCGGGTGCGGGTGCGGGTGACGGTTCTCGGCAGAAGTCGCGGCTTTGCCGCTTAAACCACCTGAAAGAGTGGATTGGGAGAACCGTTTCTGCTGATTTTTGGCCTCTAGGGTGATCTCGCATCAATGCATCAGGTACCGCCAGGTACCTCCTGAAAGGCCATCAATCATGCGTCTCCGCAACACCGCACTCGCCGTCGCCAGCGCCGTCGCCCTCATCCTCGCGGTCCCGACCTCCGCCAACGCCGCCGTCGGCGACTTCCTCTACAAGGTCGGCCGCCTCCCCGGCGTGCCGGCCGGGCTCGCGGACCCGGAGAGCCGCGAGTGCATCAACCTGTTCGGGGCCACCGAGGCGGACCCGGCCTTCGCGCCGGAGAACCTCACCCGCTCGACGGCGACGGTGTTCCTGGACTTCGACTGCGAGGGCGACGTCTACTACGTCATGAACCCCGGCAAGAAGCTCGGCGACCGGCTGAAGCTGCGCTCCGTGATCTTCTCCTGAGCGGGGTGGCCCGGGCCGGGCGGTCGGCGTAGCGTCGAACTGTCCGGCCCGGTCGCCGGCGCCCCGCCGTGCCCGTGCGCGGCTCGCTGTGCCCCTGGTCGGGCGCCGAAAGCCTGGGCAGAGCGAAGGAGGGCCTGGGATGACCGGCAACGGCTACGCACACCCCGAGGCGCTGGTCGGTACCGAGTGGCTGGCCCACCACCTGGACGACGGGACGATCCGGGTCGTCGAGGTGGACGAGGACACCACCGCCTACGACCGGGACCACATCCCCGGCGCGATCGGCTGGAACTGGACCACCGACCTGCACAGCCAGGTCGGCCGCGACTACGCCGACCGGGAGGGCGTCCAGCACCTGCTGCGGGCGGCCGGCGTGGAGGACGACACCACCGTGGTGCTCTACGGCGGCAACAACAACTGGTTCGCCGCGTACGCCTACTGGCTGCTGCGGCTGCGCGGCTTCGGCCCCGTGCGACTGCTGGACGGCGGGCGCAAGAAGTGGGAGCTGGAGGGGCGCGGGCTCACCGAAGAGGTGATGGACTACCAGCACACCGCCTACCGGCTGACCGGGCCCGAGCGCCCGGAGCTGCGGGCGCTGCGGGACGAAGTGCTCGGCAAGGCCGAGCTGTTCGCCAAGCCCGGTTCGGACGCGGTGCTGGTCGACGTCCGCTCGCCCGCCGAGTACCGGGGCGAGCTGATCGCGCCGCCGCACCTGCCGCAGGAGCAGGCGCAGGTGCCCGGGCACATCCCCGGCGCGGTGAACGTCCCCTGGTCGCAGGCGGCCAACGACGACGGGTCGTTCCGCTCGGCGGAGGAACTGCGGGCGCTGTACGGGGGGAAGGGCGTGGAACCGGAGCGCGAGGTGATCGCGTACTGCCGGATCGGCGAACGGTCGGCGCACACCTGGTTCGCGCTCACCGAGCTGCTGGGGTACCCGCACGTGAAGAACTACGACGGCTCGTGGACGGAGTACGGCTCGCTGGTGCGGGCGCCGGTGACGCTCGGCGGGTGAGGGGGGCGGGGGCCGGGGTGTGAGGGGCGGGTGGGGCGCAGGGGGTCCCCGGGGTGTGTGGCGGTGTCGCGGCGGCGCCATGTCGGCCTGTTTCTTTTCATGAACATCTCACAATTGGGGAGTGGACCGGGAGCCACCGGGACATGGATCGATCCGACCCATCGTCCCAGTGACCCTGGAGGACCACGTGCGCAAGAGGCTGATCGTCTCCGCTGCCAGCGCCCTGAGCCTGTTCCTGGCCGTCCCCGCCTCGGCGGCCGACTTCCAACCCGGCGCGGCCGGCATCGGAGACCCGTACTACCCGACCTACGGGAACGGCGGGTACCGCGTCTCGCACTACGACATCCGGCTGAAATACCAGCCCGCCACCGACGAACTGGAGGGCACCACCACCATCCTCGCCACGGCGACCGAGAACCTCTCCCGCTTCAACCTGGACTTCGCGCTGAACGTCCAGGAGGTCCGGGTCAACGGACGTCCGGCGACCTTCGCCACCAGCGGGGAGCAGGAGCTGGAGGTCACGCCCGCCCGGCCGCTCGCCAAGGGCAGCCAGGCCACCGTGGTGGTCCGCTACAAGGGCGTCCCGTCCACCGTGAAGAAGTACGGCTTCACCGCCTGGCTGCGCACGCCGGACGGCGCGGTGGCCGCCGGTGAGCCCGAGTCGGCGTGGTGGTGGTTCCCGAGCAACGACCACCCGAGCGACAAGGCCACCTTCGACGTCTCGGTCCAGGTGCCGGACGGCAACCAGGTGATCAGCAACGGCATCCTGGCCGGCGCCGTCTCGCAGGCCGGCTGGACCCGCTACAGCTGGCGCGAGAACAAGCCGCAGGCGACCTACCTGGCCACCCTCGCGGTCGGCAAGTTCGACGTCACGACCGACAGCACACCGAGCGGGCTGCCCGTCTACAACGCGTACAGCAAGGACCTCGGCGAGAACACCGACGCGGCCAAGGCCAGCGTCGAGCGCACCGGCGAGATCGTCGACTGGCTGAGCGGCTACTTCGGCGACTACCCGTTCAGCTCGGTCGGCGGCTACGTGCCCAACGTCAAGACCGGCTTCGCCCTGGAGACCCAGACCCGGGTCTTCTACAGCCCCCGGCAGTTCGCGCGCGGCTCCAACACCTCCGTCGTCGTGCACGAGCTGGCCCACCAGTGGTACGGCGACAGCGTCTCGGTCTCGCACTGGAGCGACATCTGGCTGAACGAGGGCTTCGCCCGGTACTCGCAGTTCCTCTGGTCCGAGCACGAGGACGAGGGCACGGCGCAGGAAATCGCCGACTACGTCTATGCCTCGCACCCGGCCGACGACCCCTTCTGGACCGTCAAGCCGGGCGACCCGGGAGCCGCCAACCAGTTCGCGAACGCCGTCTACGACCGGGGCGCGGTGGCCATCCAGGCGCTGCGCAACGCCGTCGGGGACGACAAGTTCTTCCAGATCCTGAAGGGCTGGCCCACCGAGCGCCGCTACGGCAACGCCTCCGTCCCGGAGTTCCAGGCGTACGCCGAGAAGGTCTCCGGGAAGAAGCTCGGGGACCTCTTCGCCACCTGGCTGTTCACGGCCTCGAAGCCGGCCGTCGGGCCGGCGCCGGCCGCAGCGGCGGCCTCGCTCGCGCCGGGTGCGGGCGCGGGACAGGCCGACGGGCAGCTGCCGGCGGAGCCGAAGTCCTGGAAGAAGATCCAGGAGACCAACTCGCTGCACGACGAGGAGCATTGAGGTCTGGGCTCGTTGAGCCCCCGGATGTGACCTGGTGAGCTGGTGACCTGGTGACGGGCGTGGTCCGGTCGGCCGCTTGAGGAAGCGGGCGGTCGATCGGGCTACGCCGCTCCGGGGGGCGGGGGGGGGGCGCGCGCGCGGGGGGGGGGGGGCGGGGGCGGGTGTGGGTGTGGGAGCGCGCGGGCGCGC
>NZ_JBHWIJ010000168.1:4136-11050 GCF_042732255.1 Kitasatospora sp. NPDC059803
GCGGGTTGCGGCGGGGGGGGGCGGGGGGGGCCCCCCCGGCGCGGGGCCGGCCCCCCCCCCCCGTGGGGGGGGGGGGGGGCACGGCGAAGGGTATGAGCTCCCGGACCGGGATCAGCCGGCAGGGCGCGTTGCCGACCAGCACCTCGTGGATGCCCGCCCGCTCCTCGAACTCCTTTCCCACGACCGGGAAGTGGGTGTCGTTGTCGTCGCCCACGTCGGGCGCCTCGATCCAGACCCGCTCGCCCTGGATCGCCATCGGGAAGCGCCGGAGTTTGAGGCGGCGGTTGGGCGCGAAGGTCTCGGCGTAGTGCAGGAAGGTGTTGCGGTTGTGCCCGACACCGATCAGCAGCACGTACCCACCGAGGTCGTGCAGCGCGCCGAAGGGCGACTCGCGGCCGACCGCGAAGCCCAGCGAGCGGCGGGCGGTGACCTCGCGGGCGTGCGCCCCGACCGCGGCGACCGAGGCCTGCGGATGCGTGCTGCGCAGGCTCTCCGGCAGCGCGCGCAGCGCCTCCGGCACGGCACCCATCGGGGAGGGGAGCCCGGGGTGGAACAGCGGGACGGCGGCGCGCCGTTCGGCGACCTCGGGGCTCGGCAGGCCGGCGTGCTCCGGTGCCGGGTCCCGGACGACGGCGGTGGTGAAGGTGGGCACCGCGACCGTGCCGCCGGGCCCGACCGCCTCGCGCAGGCTGGCCACCACGGCCGCGGCGCCGCCGTCGACCCGGCCGAGGCTGGAGAGCGAGGAGTGCACGATCATCGCCATGCCCTCGCGGACGCCCACCCGCCGCCAGCCGTCGACGAGATCGGCGGTGCTGAGCGACGCGTCGAGCGGGGTGTCGAGCGGTGCGTCGAGCGGGGTGGTGCGCGGGCCGGCGCTGTGCGCGGTGGTGCGGTGCGCGGTCATGGTGCCCCCTGGCGGTGCTGTGCAGGTGCTGGTGGGATCGTTCGGGGCCGACCATAGCGCGTGACACTGACAACCGGTCAGGACGGGGTGGCCGTCCGGCAGTCCGTCCTGACCGGTCGTGCTGTGCAGGGTCGGCGGTCGTTCAGGGCCTCGGCCCCGTCGCTTCGGCCAGCACCCAGGCCTCCTGCTCGGGCGTGAAGCCGTGGCCGAGGGGCGGTTCGCCGCGCTCGCGGTCCCAGGCGAGCACGTCGGCGGCGGTGACCGCGAGCGGGGTCGCCGGCAGCCCGGCCGCCCTGGCCCGGGCGGCGCTGCGCTGCTGTCCGGTCCAGAGCGGCGCAGCCCGGACCAGCGGGAAGAACGGTGGCGGCGCGCTCTCCGGCGGCACCGGGACGACCTCCACCTCGGCGCCCGCGACCTCGGCGCAGGTGGCGATCAGCCCACCCAGCGTGGTCGGTTCGGCCGGGCCGACGGCGTGGAAGGCGCCCGCCCGGCCGTCCTGGAGCAGCCGGACCACCAGCCGGGCCAGGTCGCGCACGTCGACCACCTGGACGGGCTGCTCCGGCCGCCCCGGCAGCGCGATCCGCCCGCCCCGGGCGGCCCGGCGCGCCCAGTAGGTGAGCCCGCGCTGCTCGTCGTGGGGGCCGGCCACCTTTCCGGGGCGCACGATCGTCGCCCGGTCTCCGTAGCGGGCGGTGACGTCGTCCTCGCAGGCGACCTTGAGCCGGCCGTACGTCTCCTCGGTGAGCTGCTCGGCGTCGCGCAGGGGTGCGCGGCGCGGGGCGGACTCGTCCGAGCCGGGGGCGAGGCCGGCGCGCTCGTACACCGCGTGGCTGGAGATGAACAGGTAGCGGCCGACCCGGTCGCCGAGCGCGTCCATGGCCTGGCCGACCTGGCGGGGGCGGTAGCCGCTGACGTCCACCACCGCGTCCCAGCGGCCGCCGCGCAGGGCGGTGTAGTCGCCGGTGTCGCGGTCGCCGATCAGGTGGGCGGCGGCGGGGAAGAGGCCGGGCTTGGTCCGGCCGCGGGTGAACAGGGCGACCTCGGCGCCGCCGCGCAGGGCGTCGTCGGCGATCGCGCGGCCGACGAAGGAGGTGCCGCCGAGGAGGAGGATCCGCATGGGCTCAGCGTAGCGGCGGGGCCAACGGGCCCGGGGGGAGCGGCGGGTGGCGGGGAGGCGCCGGAGGGCGCCGCGTGGTGCACGGTGCCCTCCGGTCTCGGGGCACGGCTAGGTTGCTTCGAGGGTGCGGGCCTCGGTGAGGATCAACTCCTCGATCCCGTACAGGAAGCGCTCCATCGCCGGGCGCGGGAGCACCGCGGGGTCGGCCGTCATGGTCAGGCTCAGTGCGCCCGGGGACTGCAGTGCGTCCAGGGCGTAGGTCAGGCCGGGGCGGGGCTCGAACTCCACCGGCCAGGTCAGGGTGGTCTCCTCACCCGTCCCGGTGTCGGGGGAGGCGGTGACCAGCTCGCGGGTGTCGTTGAAGATGCAGGACCGGTCCGCGAGCGGGACGCCCTCGGCGGCGAGCCGCCCGATCTCGGCCTGCAGTCGCAGCTTGTCGTAGTAGGCGTGGCGGTAGGCGCCGATCGCGGCGGCGTTCGTGCGCCGGACGACGTCCCTGAACTCGGCGGTGGCGTCCGGGAGGTGGAACAGCCCGTCGCCCGCGACCACGCTCACCGCGTTGGTCAGTTCGGGCAGGAAGCGGTTGTTCACCACGACGTTCAGCACCGCCTCCGTCGAGCCCGACAGCCGGGCCGTCATCGCCGCCGTCGCCGCCAGCAGCACCGAGGAGGACGTCACCCGGTGGGCGGCCGCCACCTGGTCCACCGCGCGGGGCAGCGCGGGCGAGCGCAGGACGGCGTTCGGGAACCTGGCGCCCGGTGTGGCCGGCTCGCCGGGCGGGGGGAACAGCCGGGCCGGGGCCAGCCGGAGCTTGCGCAGGAACTGTTTGCGGGCGCCCTCGTCCCGCCGCCGACCGCGCTCGGAGGCCTGGAACTCCGCCTCCTCCAGCGGCTGTTGGGCGGGCTCGCGGATCTTGGCCAGTTCGTCCGGCGAGGTGCCCTGGCAGAGCGCGGTCAGGTCGGCCACCAGGCGGTTCATCCCCGTGCCGTCCACCGCGGTGTGCGAGAGCACCAGGCTCACGTACCGGGCCGACCCGCCCGCCTCCACCACGCCGACCCGGATCGGCCACTGGGTGGCGGTGTCGAACGGCAGTGCCGCCAGCTCCTCGTGCAGCCGCGCGCCCGCCTCGGCCGGATCGGCCGGCTCCGCGCAGTGCCGTACCTCCACCTCCAACCGGCCCTCGGCGTCGACCACTTGGTGTAACCGGCCGGCCTCGCCCGGCACCAGGCGGGTGTGCAGCGAGTCGTGCAGGTGGAGCAGCCCCTCCAGGCCGGCGAGCAGGGCGGGCAGCGGCAGCCCGGGGTCGAGCGGCGCCGCCGCGGCGATGTTGTAGCGCGGCACGTCGGCCGGGGTGAGCCGGCTCAGGACGTCCCAGATGGCCTGTTGGCCCCAGGTGGCAGGGCCGGACCCGGCCCGGCCGGACGAGAAGGCGATCTCCAGCAGTTGACGAGTGGTCACCGTGTGGCTCTCCGATGTGGCGGTGGATCGTGACGTCGTGCCGGTGCGTTGGGAGCGCGGATGCTGCTGGGGAGAGTGTGGCGCACCGCCCGCCCGCCGTCGAGGTCCGAGGTTCGGGGCCCGGCGGGTGTGCGGCCGGGGCTTCCGCATCTATCTCGACGTGAAGTATCTTGATGTCGAGATTGATGTCGATCATGCAACGGGGGCCTGCCATGCGGGGGAACGGACTGATGGCGCAGCTGCGGAAGCCGCCGGGCGGGCGCGACGCGCGGATCATGCTGCTGGCGCAGTGCGTCGACCGGACCGGGAGCGGGGTGTGGGCGGCGGCCTCGGTGCTGTACTTCACCTACGTGTGCGGGATGGACGCCCGGCAGCTCGGCGTGCTGCTGGGCGTGGGCGCGGCGGCGGGGATCGCCGGGTCCCCGCTCGCCGGGCGGGCGGCCGAACGGCTGCCGGTGCGGTGGCTGCTGATCGGGTGCCACCTGCTGCGGATCGGGACGATGGGCCTGCTGCTGGTCGTCGACGACTTCGCCACGCTGCTCCCCGCCGTCGCCCTGACCTGCCTGGCCGAACGGGCGGCCAAGACCCTGGAGATGCTGTTCGCCACCCGGATCGCGGGCGAGCGGCGTGGCACGTACCAGGCGCTGTTCCGCAGCGTGGCCAACGCCGGGTACGCGCTCGGCGCGGGCATCGCGGCGATCGGCCTGGCGATGGGCACCACGAACGCCTACCGCGCGCTGATCGTGGCCAACGCACTCTCCTTCGCCTTCGCCGCCGTCCTGGTCTGGCGCACCCGGGAGCCGGCCGGGCGCGGCCTGGTCGCCGCGGCCTCCGGGGAAGAGCCCGCCGCCGCCCCGGGGACAGCTCCGGCGGCAGCTCCGAGCCCCTGGCGCGACCGGGGCTACCTGCTGTTCGTCGCGCTGGACATGCCGCTGAACCTGGACGACTCGATCCTCAACGTCGGCCTGCCGCTCTGGCTCGTCCACCACACCGGCGCGCCGCACGCCGTCGTCCCGGTCTTCCTGATCCTCAACACGGTGCTCGTGGTGCTCCTGCAACTGCGCGTCTCGGCGCGGGCGCAGGGCCCGCACGGGGCGGCCGCGGCGGTGGGCTGGTACGGCCTGACGCTGCTCGGCTGCTGCCTGCTGACCGCGCTCGCCACCGGCGGCGGGCCGTGGACGGCCTCGCTCGCGCTGCTGGCCGCGGCGATGCTCGTCACGCTGGCGGAGCTGATGCGCTCGGTGAGCTCCTGGGAGCTGGCGGTCGTCCTGGCGCCCCCGGGGGCCCAAGCCTCCTACCTGGGGGTGGCCGGGATGGCCCAGTCGGTGCAGAAGTCGGTGGGCCCGCTGCTGCTCACCGGCGTGGTGATGACGGCCGGTCCGGCCGGCTGGCTGGCCCTCGGCGCGGCGACCGTCGGCCTCGGCGCGCTCCAGCGCCGGGCCAGCCTGCGCCGGCTGGCGGCCCTGGCCGGCCCGGCGGCCGAGCCGTCGCCGCGGGTGGGGGCGGCGGTCGGCTGATCCGGCGCGTCGCGGCCGTCGGGCGCCCGCCGGGCCCGGAGCGGACGGCGGAGGGGGCGTCAGGGCCCCGCGACGTACCGGGGGGGGGCAGGACGGCGCGTCAGATCGACTGGCGGGCCGTTTCCGCCGGCCCGGGCCGGGTGGCGGTGACGACGTGGTAGTCGAGGAGGCCGCTGCGCCAGGCGGGGAGGAAGTTGCGGCTCCAGTGACCGGGAGGGACGGCGTCGGTGAGGTAGCGGTCGAGGCCGGGCCAGACGGCGTCGCCGATGGACTCGGTGGTGATGGTGGTGAAGCCGGCCGCGGTGAGGTCGCTGGTGAAGGCGGCGAGGGGGTGGGGGAGGTCGAGGCCGTCGGCGAAGCTGGCGAGGAGGATGCTCAGGCGCTCGGTGATGTCCGGTCCGGCGGCGGCGAAGAAGGTGGTCACGACGAGCCGGCCGCCCGGGCGTAGGACGCGGGCGGTCTCGCGGGCGAAGCCGGTGAGTTCGCGGAAGTGCTGGGCGGCCTCGACGGAGTAGACGCCGTCCAGGGAGCCGTCGGCGAAGGGGAGTTGGTTGGCCGATCCGAAGGTGTAGGCGAGCCGATCGGGGTAGGTGGCCAGGGCTTTGGCGTTGACGGCGCGGGCGCGCTCGATCTGGTCGGGGTGGATGTCGACGCCGGTCACGCCCCCGAACCGGAACTCGCGCAGGGCGAGCGCCGCGCCGAGCCCGCGCCCGCAGCCGACCTCGGCCAGCCGCAGCCGCTCACGTGGCTCCGCGAACTCCCGCAGGACCCGGCGGTAGAGCTGTTCCTGGCTGTGGACCCGGTCCTCGGTCGTCGGGGCGGTGAGGTCCATGTCCTGCCAGTAGCCGAAGTTGATGAATCCACCGGCGAAGCTCGCGGCCTGGGACAGATCGCCGGCACCGTAGGTCCGGCGTACGGGGGCGGGGATGTGGTCGTGGCTCATGATGGTCGGTCTCCCGGTGTGTGATGTACCCGGTCTCGGCGGTGGAGTGACGACCCCGGACCGGGGGCGCTGAACGTGCTGCGTGACGATGTGGCGGCGCTGTGACCGGCACCGCGGTGCTCGGCGCCCGTCGGGCGCGCCGAGGTACGTACCCAAACCGGTGGTGATCCGAACACGGTACGTGATGGACCCCGGTCCGGGGCGGGAAAGGGGCGCGGAGGTGGCCCGGGGGGCTCAGAACACCGCCGCACTACCGGGGGCGGCTACCGGGCGCGGACGGCCGGTTCGCTACAGTCCGCGAGGATTCCCGAGGGTTTGAGGAGAGCGACACCGTGAACATCCCTGACCAGCGCCCCGCACCGCCGCTCCGTGGCGGCGAGCGCGAGATGCTGCGCGGCTTCCTGGACTTCCACCGGGCGACCCTCGCCCTGAAGTGCGAGGGCCTCACCGACGAGCAGCTGCGCCGGCGCTCCAGCCCGCCGTCCACCCTGACCCTGCTCGGGCTGGTCCGGCACATGGCGGAGGTGGAGCGCACCTGGTTCCGCAGGGTGATCGACGGCGAGGACGTCCCGCTGGTCTGGTCGCAGGACGGCGACTTCCAGGCCGCGTACGACGCCACCGGCGCCACCCGGGCCGAGGCCTTCGCCGTCTGGCAGGCCGAGGTCGAACACGCGCGCCGCATCGAGCGCGCCGCCGAGACCCTCGACGTCACCGGGTACCAGGCCCGGTGGGACGCCGACGTGTCGCTGCGGCTGGTGATGCTGCACCTGATCCACGAGTACGCCCGGCACAACGGGCACGCCGACTTCCTGCGGGAGGCGATCGACGGGGTGGTGGGGGCGTAGCCGTGCGCGCCGGGTGCCCGGGCCCCCGGCCCCCCCCGGGGTCTACACCCCACCAAGTGGGTTCGGGGGGGGACGGCCGCGACGATTGAGGCTGAGACTTATAAACAAAAACCATCCCCCCCTAAACCAT
>NZ_JBHWIJ010000168.1:11060-13780 GCF_042732255.1 Kitasatospora sp. NPDC059803
CTTTATTGGAAATGATAATCATGTGTAAGGTTTCGGCTTGTGGCGGGGATCGCTCCCGGGGCTCCGCCGCCGTCTCTGCCGCATCCCCGGGCACCCGGCGGGGTCACCAGCCGAGCAGGTGGGTGCGGCGGGTGAGGGCGGCGAGGATGGACTCGGCGGCGCCGGCGGGGGTGAGGGAGCTGGTGTCCAGGGTGTGCGGGCCGGGGACGGCGCCCGGAGTGGGCTGGAGGACGACGAGGTGGAGGGCGGCGCCGGTGGTGCGGCTCTCGCGGCGGAAGGTGTCCAGGGTGGGCGGGGCGGCCGGGCACTCGACGATGACCTGGTAGCCGCCGGTCGCGTAGGCGAAGGCGGCCTGCGCGGCGGCGGCGAGGGCGGTGGTGTTCTGCCGCTCGGCCTCGGGGAGGTGCGGCGGGAGCTGGCCGCGCCGGATGACCCGCAGGAAGTCGTGCGCACGCAGGTGGACGCTCGGGTGCAGCTCCTCCGCGAGCCGGCTCGCGACCGGGCTCTGGCCGGCCCCGGCCGGGTCGACGAGGACGAGGACGCCGCCGGCGCCCCGGCCGCCCCCGAGCTCCGGCCCACCTACGGTCGTACGGTTCACAGCTGCTGATCCCTTCGCGGGCCGGGGACGGACGGGTAGCCGGGGCGAGGCGGTCGGAGTGCGGAAGGGCCGGCCGGCCCGGATACGGACAGCCGACCGCCTCGTCCCTACGACTGGTGCTTTCGGGGATCAACCTAGTCCACGCCGGTGCCCCGAGTCGTCCCCACTCCTGCTCCGGACGCCTCAGCGGTCCTCGACGCGCAGCACGATCGGGTTGGTGAGGGCCGCCATCGGACCCCAGGGGAGGTCCGGGCCCATCGCGTTGCCCTTGCCGGGCGACCCGTCCGGCTTCGGGTGGCGGACCTCGGCCCGGACGTAGGCGGCGAGCGAGGCGGTGGTGCGCCAGACCACCGTGCCGGAGCCGTCGGCGGGCAGTGACTCCTGGTGCAGCTGGCCCTCGTCGGTGAGGAGGCGGACCGTCCCGCCGGGGACGCCGGAGACGGTGAGCCGGACGTCCAGCGGGGCGTCCGCCGGGACGGCCAGTTCCTCGCCGATGCCGACCCGGCGGCCGTGCCCGGTGACGGTGAACTCCAGCTGGACGGCGGCGGATTCGGCGAGCCAGCTGCGCCCGTCGCGCAGCCCGTCGAGGATCGCGTCCCGGGTGAGGTCCTCGGCCAGGACGACGTTGTGCGGGGAGCCGATGACCTGCGGGGCGCTGTGCGCGTCGCTGTTGCCCAGGGCGGGCAGCCAGGAACGGCCCTCGCGCAGGGCGACGGCGAGCCGGCCGTCCCAGGTGTCGACCGCGGACTCGTCGTCGTACGTCCAGGGCCCGTTCCACACCTCGACGCCGTCGGCCTGCTCGTAGCCGAACTTCCACTGGCAGGCTACGTACGGGCAGTACGGGTGCGCGGGCACCACCAGGCCGCCGGAGCGGTGGACCTGACGGACGAAGCGCGGGTACTCCTCGTCGCGGGAGCGGTAGCGCCAGTCGACGAACTGGCCCGCTTCGAGGCCGAGGGCCAGCCAGTGGCCGTTGCGGGTGGTGATCTCCTCGCCCGGGATGATCAGCAGGTCGGGGCCGGCCAGCGGGCCCCAGACCGCGTGCGAGGAGCTGGTGTTGTGGTCGGTGGAGACGATGAACTCCAGGCCGGCCGCGCGGGCGCCGGCGGCCACCTCCTCCGGGAGGCGCCGGCCGTCGGAGTGCACGGTGTGCAGGTGGCAGTCGCCCCGGTACCAGGCGCGGCCGCGGCCGCGGGCCCGCTCGGACGGGTAGTGCGGGGCGAACGCCGGCCCGGGGGCGCCGAACCGGAGGGTGACCTGCACGTGGTAGTCCAGCCCCTGCGGCGCGATCTGGTAGGGGCCGAGGACGAGGTGCCAGGTGCCCGGGTTGATCGGGCCGGGGAGGTAGCCGGGGGTCGCGGCGTCGCGGGCGAGGCTGAACTCGGTGCGGAAACCGCCGGACCAGCCGCGGAAGCCGGGGCCGCCGAGGTCGGTGCCGCGTTCGTCGAAGATGCCGATGTCGCAGGAGTTGCCGGGGGTGCCGGCCGGGACCGGGGGCTTGTCGTAGCCGTAGCTGACGGCGATCTCGCGGACGCCGGCGGGGACTTCGACGGGGAGGTAGACGAAGTCGGGGGCGCCGGTGGGGAGGTGGCCGGTGAGGGTGAGGGTCCGCTCGGTGCCGGGGGTGCCGGGGGTGGCCGGGGTGCCCGGGGTGGCGGGGGCGCCGGGTGCGGAGGCGGCGGGGGTGGTCGCGGTGAGGCCGAGGGCGGCGGCGGCTCCGGTGGTGAGGCCGGTGCGGAGGAGGTCGCGGCGGGCGGGGCGTGGGGTGTCGTGGTCGGCGGGCATCGGGTCCTCCGGGTCGGGGCGGGCGGGTCCGTTCGGCTCCTTACCCGTGGTGGTGAATCAGGGGTGAGCCGGGGCCCACGGGCGGGGGGCGGGTCGGTGAAGGGGGTCGGCGTCGGCCGGGTCGGCGAGTTGCGGGCGATGACGATTAGTCCGTTCATATTCATAACGAGCGGATCGGGTCATCGCGGAGGAGACGGGTGTGGCACTGAGTCGGCGGGCGCTGCTGGCGGCGGTGGCCGGGAGCACGCTGGCGGGGTGCGGGTCCTCGGCGGGCGGCGGGGCGGCGGCCCCGGAGGCCTCCGCTTCGGCCGCAGAGGTCTCCGGGGCCTCCGGGGCC
>NZ_JBHWIJ010000168.1:13790-18298 GCF_042732255.1 Kitasatospora sp. NPDC059803
AGCCCGCGCGCGGGCGGACCCCCTCCAGGTTAGCCGCGCGGCGCGGGCCCTGGCGCGGGGGGGCTCGCCCTACCCCGCCCGCCTGCGGGCGGGCGGCGGGGGGGCGCCCCCGGTGGCCACCGCTTCGGCCGCAGCGGACGCCGGGCCCTCCGGGGCGGCGGCTATATCGGAGGCGACGCCGTCGGAGCCCCCGACGACGGCCCCGCCCGCCCCGACCGCCCCGACCGCGAGCCGGGAGCCGACCCGGGCCGAGCTGATCGCCCGGTACGGCGGCACCGCGCCGAAGGAGTGGGGGATGGAGGTCACCGGGGTGACCACCAAGCTGCCCGCCGGCGAGAGCGCGACGGCGCTCACCTTCGACGCCTGCGGCGGCCCCGGCGGGAACGGGTACGACGCCGACCTGATCGACTTCCTGCGGAAACGTTCCGTCCCCGCCACGCTCTTCCTGAACGCCCGCTGGATCGACGCCAACCCGGACGTGTTCAAGCAGCTTGCCGCCGATCCGCTCTTCGAGATCGGCAACCACGGCACCGTCCACCGCCCGCTCTCGGTCACCGGCCGCTCCGCCTACGGCATCGCCGGCACCGGTGGCGTCGGCGAGGTGTACGACGAGGTCGCGGGCAACGCACACAAGCTCGCCGGGCTGCTCGGCCACCCGGTGCGGTTCTTCCGCTCCGGCACCGCGCACTACGACGACGTCGCCGCCCGGGTGGTCGCCGACCTGGGGGAACGCGCCGCGGGCTTCACGGTGAACGGCGACGGCGGGGCGACGCTCAGCGCCGCCGAGGTGCGGCAGGAGATCGCGGCGGCCCCGCCCGGGGCGATCGTGATCTGCCACATGAACCACCCGGGCGGCGGCACCGCCCCCGGGGTGGTGGCGGCGGTGCCGGGGCTGCTGGCGGCGGGGCGGCGCTTCGTCCGGCTGTCGGACGTGCTGCGGTGAGGTGCAGGGGTGCCGCGTTGCGGCGTTAGGCCAGTCGGAGGCCTCCCGGGTGCTCCTCCTCGATGATCCGGACCAGCCAGTCGAACACCGTCGGCCCCTTGCCGGCCCGGGCGGCGGCGAGGTCGGCGCGGACGTGCTCGCGGTTGGCGGGGTGGCAGTGGGCCAGTCGCAGTTCCAGCTGGCGGACCGTCTCCGGGTAGCCGAGGTTGCGCCGGGAGACCGCGTGGTCGCGCCACTCGATCAGGTAGTCGCCGTCCTCGGGGGTGCCGTAGCCGCCGCGCAGGCAGTCGGCGAAGGCGTCGAGGTTCCGGCCGAAGTAGCCGTCGCTGCCGATGGTCTCACCGACCACGTCCCAGAAGTCGTCCAGCGTGTGGATCCGGGTGCCAGCTATCACATAGGTCACGGTCACGGGGTCGAGGATATGCCGAGTGCGGTCGTCGGTGCGCCGGACTACCGGGCGACCGCGATGGCGGTGGCGAGCAGCCCGTCACCGACGGCCCAGCGGCCCTCGAAGCCCTCGATGCGGCGGCCGTTGACGTTCGGGCCGGGGACCAGCAGGCGGGCGGTGAAGGAGCCGTCGGGGGAGAGGACCAGGTCGGCCTCGCTGAAGTCCAGGAACTGCTCGGTGAGCGGGAACCACGCCTTGTACACGGACTCCTTGGCGCTGAACAGGATGCGGTCCCACGGGGTGCCGGGGTGCTCGGCGAGCAGGTCGACGATCCGCTTCCCCTCCTCGGGCAGCGCGATGACGTCCAGGACGTCGTCCGGGAGCGGCAGGGCGGGCTCGGCGTCGATGCCGACCGAGGCGAGGTCGCCGGAGCGGGCGACGGCCGCCGCTCGGAAGCCCTCGCAGTGGGTGAGGCTGCCGACGACGCCGTCGGGCCAGCTCGGGGCGCCGCGCAGGCCGGGGACCAGCGGGCGGTAGGGGATGCCGAGGCGGGTGAGGGCGGTGCGGGCGCAGTGGCGGACGGTGGTGAACTCCCGGCGGCGCTTCGCCACCGCCTGGACGACGGCGGCCTCCTCGGCCGGTTCCAGCCGGGCCTCCGGCGGGTCGTCGTAGGACACCTCGGTCACGACGGCGTCCGGCAGCAGGTCCCCGATCACACGCTCCCCCTCGGTCGGTGCGCGGACGGCCGCCGCGCGGATCGAGCCTAACCCGGGTGGGGGCGGTCCCGGCGGGCCTTCCGGGGAAGATCCACCAGGGCCACCAACACGCCAGGGCCACCAACACGCCAGGGCCACCAACACGCCAGGGCCACCAACACGCCAGGGCCACCGGGCAGGTAGGTGACGGAGTGCAGGCCGCCGGTGCAGCGGAGGGAGCGGTGGCGCTCGTACACCGGCCAGGACACCGGGGACTTGCGGTCGACGTCGACGCCGATGCCCTGGAAGGGGGGCCGTGCCGATCAGTTGGTGGACCGATCCGCAGCCGAGCGCCGCGATGCTACGGTCGTCCCCACTGGGGCGGTTCGGCAGTGCGGCCGAGGTCGCGCGGGTGGTCGGCTTCCTGGCGAGTGAGGAATCCTCGTTCATCAGTGGTGCCTGCCTCGCCGTGGACGGCGGAATGACCGCGATGCTGCCCGAAGCCCTGCTGCGCTGACACCTTGTTCGAGGAGGGCCCCGCTGTGCGTGCCGAACCGGTCGCCGACACACCGTACCTGGAGCTGGGCGAGGGCCCGCTGTGGGACCAGTCCGCGCAACTGCTGCGCTGGATCGGCATCCCCGACCGGCGGGTGCTCACCCTGGACCCGGCCTCGGGCGCGATCAGCTCGGTCGAACTCGACGTCACCCCCGGCACCTTGATGCCGTACGGCGACGGCGGACTGATGCTCGCCACCGAGCGCGGCTTCGAACGGCTCGACCCGGCCACCGGCCGCACCACGCTGGTCGCCGCCGTCGAAGCCGACCGCCAGGACCGCCGGATGAACGACGGCAAGACCGACCCGTACGGCCGGCCGGTCGCCGGCTCGATGGGGCGGGGGGAGCCGCGCGAGCCAGGATCGCTGTACCGGCTGGAGCGCGACGGCGGCGTCCGGGCGATCCTCGACGGGCTCGACATCCCCAACGGCCTCGCCTGGCCGGAGCCCGACCGGCTCTGGCACATCGACACCACCACGCGCCGCATCGCCCTCTACCCCTATCCCGAGCACGGCCCCCTCGGCGAGCGGATCCGCACGCTCGACGTCTCCCACCTGCCGGGTTACCCGGACGGCATGACGCTCGACGCCGACGGCAACCTGTGGGTGGCGTTCTGGGACGGCTGGGCGGTCCGGTGCCTCTCGCCGGAGGGTGAGGTGCTGGCGTCGGTCGAGCTGCCGGTGCCGCGCGTCACCAGTTGCGCCTTCGGCGGGCCGGACGGGCGGACGCTCTACATCACGTCCGCCCGGTCCGACCAACAGCCGCTCTCCGGCGGCCTGTTCAGCGTCCGGGTGTGAGGGGGCCGGTTTTGAAGGGTCCGCGTCCCTACTGCCCGAGCAGGCGGGCGAAGTCCAGCCCGAGGCTGCCGAGCACCGGCAGCGCGCCGAGGTCGGTGACGGCGCCGACGGGGATGCTGTAGCCCTGGTTCACGGCGCGGGGTACGGGCACGGGTGCGGCGTTGGCGGGTGCGGCGGCGGCCGGGATCAGGGCGGCGCCGAGGAGCAGGGCGGCGAGTGCGGTGCGCATGGGGCGGGGCCTCCGGGGGTGGGCGTGGTGGCCTGTCAACACCCTGCGGCGCGGTGCGGTCACGTATCTTCGCCCCTTCGGCCGTATTGGTAAAGATTCCTGACTTGTGTTCATGTCAACATGGCGGCGGTCTGGACCACACCGCCGTCGGGCGCATACGTTCTCTTCACTCGGACGGGCATCGGGCGGTCTCGCTGAATCCCCCTGCGGCTTCGGCGACTTCTGCCTGTCATGTCCATGGCTAAAGAACCGGAGGGAACCATGCGCGCCATCAGCAAGAACCTCAGGATCCTCGCGGGCGCCCCGCTCGCGGCCGCCGCCCTCATCGCCCTCACCGCCGGCACCGCCAGCGCGGCGATACCGATCAACACGCCCATGGCCGGCAAGGCCACCTACTACAACGACGCCGGCTACGGCGCCTGCGGCACCCAGATCAACGCCTCCAACCAGATGCTCGTCGCGGTCTCCCACACCTGGTGGACCAGCGCCAACCCCAACAACGACCCCCTGTGTCAGGGCATTTCGGTCAAGGTGAGCTACCAGGGCAAGACCGTCACCGTCCCCGTCCGGGACAAGTGCCCCTCCTGCGACGCCAGCCACCTCGACCTCAGCCAGCCCGCCTTCGCCCAGCTGGCCCCGCTCGGCCAGGGCGTCATCAACGGCCTCACCTGGCAGTTCGTCAAGGCCGGCCTGAACGGCAAGACCGTCGAACTCTCCGAGCCCATCACCGGATCCACCATCGGCTGAGACCGCGGATGAGCGACCGTGGCCCCCCCCGGTCGCGGGGGGGGGGCCCGGGGGGGGCTCCCTGTGTCTCGGGGGCCCCCCTAAACCCGGCCCCGGGCGGGGGCCATGGTCGTGGCGATGGTCGGCGACGGCGTAAACGACGCGGCCGCCCTCG
>NZ_JBHWIJ010000169.1:0-11109 GCF_042732255.1 Kitasatospora sp. NPDC059803
GGCTTCGGCCGCCGCGCTGCAGGGCGCGGCGCAGGTCCGGCAGCTGTGGCCGCAGATTCTGGAGGCGGTGAAGAACCGCCGCCGCTTCACCTGGATCCTGCTCAGCCAGAACGGCCAGGTGGCCGGGTTCGACGGCAGCGTGCTCCAGGTGTCCTTCATCAACGCGGGCGCCCGGGACAGCTTCGTCGGCAGCAACAGCGACGACGTGCTGCGCCAGGCGCTGACGGACGCGCTGGGTGTGGACTGGCGGATCGAGTGCATCGTCGACCCGTCCGGGGGCGGTTCCCTCGGCGGCGGTACGGCCGTCGGCGGCGGTGGTCTGGGCGGTGCCGCCCCGAGCGGTGGCGGCTGGGGGGCCCCGGCCCGTCCGGCGGCCGCCGCGCCGTCGGCTCCGGCTCCGGTGCCCGCGCCGGTCCGGTCGCAGCCGTCCCCGCAGGTGCAGGCCGCCCCGGCGCCCGCGCCGGTCCAGGCCCCGCCGCCGGTGGCCGCGTCGCCGGCCCGTCCGGTGCGCGCGGTGGCGCCGGAGGACGACGTCCCGGAGGAGGACGACCCGGACCTCAACGAGGAGGCGTTCTCCGGTCAGGAGCTGATCATCCGGGAGCTGGGCGCGACGGTTCTGGAGGAGATCCACCACCGCGGCAACTGAGCGACGGCCCGCCCCGGCAGCACGTAGGCTCGGCCGTGACGACGCGAGCGGGACTGCAAGCGGACGTGACCGCAGGCAGGACGGCGACGCAGGACAGCAAGCACGAAGCGAGGAGTGAGCCGTGTTCCCCGGTGGTGGCCAGCCCAACATGCAGCAGCTGCTGAAGCAGGCGCAGAAGATGCAGCAGGATCTCGCGCAGGCGCAGCAGGAGCTGGCGGAGACGAAGGTGAGCGGTTCGGCGGGCGGTGGCCTGGTCGAGGCCACGGTGACCGGTGCCGGTGAGCTGGTGGCGCTGACCATCGCCCCGGCGGCCGTCGACCCGGAGGACACCGAGACCCTGGCAGACCTGGTCCTGGCGGCCGTGCGGGACGCCAACCAGTCGGCGCAGAAGATGCAGGCCGAGCGCATGGGCCCGCTGACCCAGGGCCTGGGCGGGGGCATCCCCGGTCTGCCGTTCTGACCTGGGGGAGCCTCTGGACAGGGGTTCCGACCAGGTAGGTCTGAGGTCCTGAAGTTCTGAAGTTCAGACAACGGACCCATGTGATTTATGTGGGAGTCGGGCGTCGGGCGGTGTGTCCGGCGCCCGATTCGTTGGATGATGGCACCGGAGCACCACCGACCATCCGAGGGAAGGCGCGACGTTGTACGAGGGCGTGGTTCAGGACCTGATCGACGAACTGGGCAGGCTGCCCGGCGTCGGGCCCAAGAGCGCCCAGCGGATCGCCTTCCACATCCTGCAGTCCGACCCGACCGACGTGCGCCGTCTCGCGCACGCGTTGCTGGAGGTCAAGGACAAGGTCCGCTTCTGCGCGGTCTGCGGCAACGTCGCAGAGGCCGAGCAGTGCCGGGTCTGCCTGGACCCGCGCCGCGACCTCGGCGTCATCTGCGTGGTCGAGGAGTCCAAGGACGTCGTCGCCATCGAGCGCACCCGCGAGTTCCGCGGCCGCTACCACGTGCTGGGCGGCGCGATCAGCCCCATCGAGGGCGTCGGCCCGGACGACCTGCGGATCCGCGAGCTGCTGGCGCGCCTCGCGGACGGCACGGTCACCGAGCTGATCCTGGCCACCGACCCCAACCTGGAGGGGGAGGCGACCGCCACCTATCTGGCCCGGCTCTGCAAGCCGATGGGCCTGAGGGTGACCCGGCTGGCGAGCGGCCTGCCCGTCGGCGGGGATCTGGAGTACGCGGACGAGGTCACCCTCGGTCGTGCCTTCGAAGGGAGACGACTGCTCGATGTCTGACCGGACGCTCAACCAGCAGCCCCACACGCCCCACCAGCCGTCCCACGGGCAGGCCCACCAGCCGGCCCCCGGACAGCCGCACGGGGAGCCGCAGAGCCACCCCCCGCACATCCATGCGCACGGTTCGGAGCCGGACGACTTCGCCGTGCAGATCGCCGACTCGGTGGAGAGCTTCGTGCTCGCCGTCACCGAGGTCGCCAAGGGCGACGAGCCGGGCAGCGCGGTCTCGCTGCTGCTCCTGGAGGTCTCGCAGCTGCTGCTGGCCGGTGGCCGGCTGGGCGCCATCGAGGACGTCGTCCCGGAGGACCGCTTCGAGCCCGACGCCGGGCCGGAGCCGGACGGCGAGCAGCTGCGCGAGCGGCTGGCCGAGCTGCTCGCGCCGATCGACGTCTACCACGAGGTCTTCGATCCGTACGGTCCGCCGGAGAAGCCGAACGCCTTCCGGATCTCGGACGACCTGGCCGGCGTGGTCGGCGAGCTGCAGCACGGGCTGACCCACTACCGCGAGGGCCGGGTCAGCGAGGCGCTGTGGTGGTGGCAGTTCTCGTACCTCTCCAACTGGGGCACGACCTGCACGGCGGTGCTGCGGGCGCTGCAGTCGCTGATCGCGCACGTCCGGCTGGACAGTCCGATCGGCGCGGTGCCGGACGGCGCCGACACCGACGACGACGGGCTCACCGACGAGCAGCTGGAGCAGCAGGCCGGCGACCTGATGGCGGCCGAGCTGGGCCTCGGGCGGTAGCACCGCTCTCCGGTGCCCGTGCCCTTCCGGCACGTCCGTGCGATTCCGGCACGCCTGAACGTCGCCCCGGCGCGCGCCGGTTTTCGGTGCGCCCCCGGCGGTCATCGGCTGATTGTGACGAATGCCTCAGCATTCCGCGCGGAAAAGAAATCCCGACGGATCGCCGTCCGTTGATCCGCCGATTCTTCGGGGCGGTGGCGAATTGCCCGCAGACCTGCCGGTGGTGCCGCCCGTTTCGCCGACCACCTGCTGAAACGGGCGTCTCATCATATGGAAAGCGCCGGTTGTGGCACCCCTGCTCGGTAGACTGGCGCCGACCGCACAGCCCCTTTTCCCCGGGGGTGCGGGGGCCTGGTGCCCCCGGAAGACGACACAAGTCGAGGAGCGCACGTGGGCCTTGTCGTGCAGAAGTACGGCGGCTCATCCGTTGCGGATGCCGAAGGCATCAAGCGCGTTGCCCGCCGAATCGTTGACGCCAAGAAGGCCGGCCATGAGGTCGTCGTCGTGGTGTCCGCAATGGGCGACACGACGGACGAGCTCATCGAACTCGCGGAGCAGGTGTCACCGCTTCCTGCCGGCCGTGAGTTCGACATGCTGCTGACCGCTGGAGAGCGCATCTCCATGGCGCTGCTGGCCATGGCGATCAAATCGCTGGGGCACGAGGCGCAGTCCTTCACGGGCAGCCAGGCCGGCGTCATCACCGACTCCGTCCACAACAAGGCGCGCATCATCGACGTGACGCCTGGTCGCATCCGCACCGCCCTGGACGAGGGCAACATCGCGATCGTGGCCGGCTTCCAGGGCGTGTCGCAGACCAGCAAGGACATCACCACGCTGGGCCGCGGCGGCTCGGACACCACCGCCGTCGCCCTCGCCGCCGCGCTCAAGGCCGAGGTCTGCGAGATCTACACCGACGTGGACGGCGTGTTCACCGCCGACCCGCGCGTGGTGGCGAAGGCCCGCAAGATCGACTGGATCGCGTACGAGGACATGCTGGAGCTGGCGTCGTCCGGCTCCAAGGTGCTGCTCGACCGCTGCGTGGAGTACGCCCGGCGCTACAACATCCCGATTCACGTACGCTCGTCCTTCTCGGGTCTTCCCGGGACGATCGTCAGCAACGAGAACCCGCACAAGCCCGAAGGGGGCGAGATGGAGCAGGCCATCATCTCCGGAGTCGCCCACGACACGTCCGAGGCCAAGGTCACGGTCGTCGGCGTGCCCGACAAGCCGGGCGAGGCGGCCCGGATCTTCCGCGCCATCGCGGATGCCGAGGTCAACATCGACATGGTGGTGCAGAACGTCTCCGCCGCGTCGACCGGGCTGACCGACATCTCCTTCACCCTGCCCAAGGCGGAGGGCCAGAAGGCCATCGACGCGCTCGGCCGGGTCAAGGAGGGCATCGGCTACGAGTCGCTGCGCTACGACGACGCGATCGGCAAGATCTCCCTGGTCGGCGCGGGCATGCGCTCGAACCCGGGCGTCACCGCCGCCTTCTTCGAGGCGCTGTCCGCCGCGGGCGTCAACATCGAGCTGATCTCCACCTCGGAGATCCGCATCTCGGTCGTCACCCGCGCCGAGGACGTGCCGGAGGCCGTCCGCGCCGTGCACAGCGCCTTCGGACTGGACAGCGAGACGGACGAGGCCGTCGTCTACGGAGGCACCGGGCGATGACCCGGCGGCCGAACCTCGCCGTCGTCGGCGCCACCGGCGCGGTCGGCGAGGTGCTGCTCGGCCTGCTCTCCCTGCGCCAGGACGTCTGGGGCGAGATCCGACTCGTCGCCTCCCCGCGTTCGGCCGGCCGCAAGCCGGTCGTGCGCGGGGTGCCGGTCGAGGTCGTCCCGCTGGCCGAGGAGGCCTTCGAGGGGATCGACGTCGCCGTGTTCGCCGTTCCCGACGAGGTCTCCGCCCAGTGGGCGCCGATCGCGGCCGCCAAGGGCGTCGTGGTGGTCGACGACTCCGCCGCCTTCCGTACCGCCGAGGACGTGCCGCTGGTCGTCCCCGAGGTCAACGCGGCCGCGCTGCGGCTGCGCGCCCGCGGCATCGTCGCCAGCCCGGCCAGCACCACCCTCGCGATGATCGCGGCCCTCGGCGCCCTGCACGCCGAGTACGGGCTCGCCCAACTCGTCGTCGCCTCCTACCAGGCCGCCTCCGGCGAGGGCCGGATCGGCGAGGCGGCGCTGCGCGAGCAGACCGCCCTGGTGGCCGGCACCGAGGTCGGCCGGCAGGCCGGCGACCTGCGCGCGGTGATCGCCGACCACGGGCCGTTCGCCGCCCCGCTCGCGCTCAACGCGGTGCCCTGGACCGGCTCCCTGGTGGACGGCGGCTGGTCCTCCGAGGAGGTCGGCATCCGCGCCGAGGCCCGCAAGATCCTCGGCCTGCCCGCCCTCAAGGTCTCCGCGACCTGCGTCCGCATCCCGGTCGTCCGCACCCACGCGCTGGCCGTGCACGCGCTCTTCGAACGCGAGGTCACCCAGGAGCACGCGCAGCAGATCCTCCGCGACGCCCCCGGGGTCGTGCTGTACGACGACCCGGCGGCCGGCGAGTTCCCCACGCCGAACGACGTGGTCGGGACGGACCCGGTCTGGGTCGGGCGGGTGCGCCGGGCCCTCGACGAGCCGGCCGCGCTCGACCTCTTCCTCTGCGGCGACAACCTGCGCAAGGGCGCGGCGCTCAACCTGCTGCAGATCGCGGAACTGGTGGCCGGTGAGCTGACGGTGACACAGGAAGGCGCGCCGGAAGAGGCGTAGGAGGAAGCACAGGGGGAGGCCCGGGAAGAGGCCTGGCAGGAGGCCCGGGAGAGACCCTGGAAGGCCTGGAGCCGCCCGCTCCCGGGCCCGTCCGGCCCCCGATCCGGGGAGGGCGTGTCCGCTCCTCGACACAATCTGTCCGGAATCCCGATGGAATCCCCTGGAGGCCTCTTCCGCCGATGCGGAAGAATGGCCCCCGGGCTGGGCAACCATGACAGGGGATCGAGTGTCCAACGGGCGTGGCGAACGTGATGGTGGGAGCAGGGGCGGGCATCCCGGCGAGATCCGTGGTGGCCTTCCCCTCGCGCGCCCCGTGGCCGGCGAGTAGGCCGGAAGACGACCAGATGACCGCGGTCGCACCCGGTGCGGCGGGCTCCGGTGCCGGTACCGACGCGGGTACCAGCGAGGACCTGCTCACCGAGACCTACCAGGCCCACTACGGCTCCCTGCTGCGGCTCGCCGCGCTGCTCCTGGACGACCTCTCGACCTGCGAGGACGTCGTCCAGGAGGCGTTCATCCGGGTGCACGCCGCCCGGCGCCGGGTCCGCGAGCCCGAGAAGACCCTGGCCTACCTGCGGCAGACCGTCGTCAACCTGTCCCGCTCGACCCTGCGCCGACGGATCCTCGGCCTGCGCCTGCTGCCCAAGCCCATGCCTGACATGGCCAGTGCAGAAGAAGGCGCTTACGATGCGCTGGAGCGCGACCAGTTGAAGGCCGCGCTGCGTGGTCTGCAACGCCGTCAGCGGGAGGTTCTGGTGCTGCGTTACTTCGTGGACATGACGGAGGCGCAGGTCGCCGAGACCCTCGGCATCTCGCTCGGATCGGTGAAGGCCTACGGCTCGCGCGGACTCGCCGCCCTGCGCACCCAGATGGAGGCCGGACATGGCTGACGGCGCCGGGCGGCGGCCCTCGGGCGGTGAGGGCGACGGGCTCTCCGCCGAGGAACGCAGCGTCCGCGACCTGATGCGCGGCGCCGTCGCCGGCATCCAGCCCGAACCCGGCGGCCTGCCGCGGATCCGGTACGCCGTACCCCGCCGCCGGGCCGCCCGGCGCGGAGCCTGGACCGGCGCCGCCGCCCTCGCCGTCGCCGTCGCCGTCGCCCTGCCCGCCCTGCACGACGGGGAGCACCTCGGACTGTCCGGCGGCCCCGGCTCGGCCGCCGCCAGCAGCCCGGCCGCCGCCGCCCCGACCGGCACCAGGACCGGCAGCGCCCCCGGCACCGGCACACCTTCGCGGCCCGGCCCCAGCGGCACCGGCGACACCGCGTCGCCCTCCGGCACCCCCACCGCCTCACCCAGCCCCGGCGCCAGCACCACCCGCGCCGACGGCACCACCGCCCCGCCCGCCCCCGCCGCCAGCACCGGCGACAGCCCGATCACCCCGCTCTGCACCCGGGCCGACCTCGGCCAGGGCGGCGCACAGGTCGGCCCGGCCGCCGCCGACGGCCGGATCCACGGCTCGTTCACCGTGTACAACGTCTCCGGCCGCAGCTGCCGGCTCGGCGGCCCCGGCGCCGTCGCCGTCACGGCGGTGAGCGGCACCGACCGCAGCCGCGTGCGCACCGCCGACCATGCCGCCGGCGACCCGGCCGGCGACCTGCCCGCGATGGACGCGGAGCCCCCCGTCCTCGCCCCGCAGGCCGGCTACCGGGTGCCGTTCGCCTGGGTCCCCGACCGGACCTGCCCCACCCCCGGCGCCAGCACCGCCAGCACCGGGCCCACCAGCCAGGGCGGCGCCAACCCGGCCGTCGGCGCCTCCCAGGCCCCCGCCGCCGCCACCGGTGCCGCCCCGGCGGCCTCGGACGCCTCGGCGGCCCCCAGCACCAACCCCCAGGCCAGCTCGTCCCCCAGCGCCGGGCCCACCAACGCCCCCAGCTCCACCCCCACCCCGACCGGCAGCCCCACCACCGCGCCGGCCACCGCGACCATCGCCCACACCCCCGCCCCCGGCAGCCCTGCCGTTGCCACCGCCACCTTCGCCGTGGCCTGCGGCGGCACCCTCTACCGCGGTGGCGTCCAGGCGGTGGGCGCACCGGCGCCGCAGCCGTCGGACACGCCCCCGGCGGGCTGACGGGCTTCGCGCTCCGGCGGTGGTCGGGGCGGGCTGTCGGCGGGCGGTCGGGGTCGGGCGGTCGGGGTCGGACGGGCGACCAGCCGGGCCGTCGGGGCCGATGGCGGACCCCTATGGCGGACCCCTGCGGCCGGGACGGGTGTGAGGAGTGGTTACCGTGGGGGTGTGTACCGGTTCCTCCTGACTCCGCGCTGGCTCGGCGGCACCGCGCTGGCCGTCGCGGCCGTGGCGGTGTGCGTCTGGCTGGGCTCCTGGCAGCTCGGCCGGTTCGAGGACCGGTTCTCGTCGCACCAGGAGACCAAGCAGACCGTCACCGCTTCGAGTGATGTGCGGCCGATCGACGACCTGCTCAACCAGGCCACCCCGCAGGTGACCACCGAGACCGTCGGCAAGCCCGTCACCGTGACCGGCAGCTACGACGCGGAGCACCAGCTCCTCGTCCCGAACCGGGTGGTCGACGGCAAGCAGGGCTACTACGTGCTCACCCCGCTGCGCACCGCCGACGGCCGGTTCGCCGCCGTGGTCCGCGGCTGGGCGCCCGGCGCGCCCGCCGAGGGCGCGTCCGTGGCCGCGCCGCCGCCTCCCGGCCAGGTGACCGTCACCGGGCGGTTGCAGGCCGGTGAGTCCAGTGGCAGCAACGGCGCCGTGGCGGGCGGTCTGCCGGCCGGTCAGCTCGGCACGGTCAACCGGGCGGCGCTGCTCAACGCGCTCGCGTACGACGGCTGGTACGACGGCTGGGTGGCCGCCGACGCGGTGTCGGCCGGGCTGACCCCGGTGCCGACGGTCCAGCCGCAGGGCGGCGACGGGCTCACCCTGCGGGCGTTCCAGAACCTCGGCTACACCCTGGAGTGGTTCGTCTTCGGGGGCTTCGTCATCTTCATGTGGTTCCGCTTGGTGCGCCGCGAGGGGGAGGCGGAGCAGGACCGGGCCCTCGGACTGGACCCGGTCCTCGACTGACCTCTGCGGTTCGGCGCCCCTGCTCGGCCCGCCCCCGCTCGGCCGGCCCGCCTCAGCGGGTTGGCTTGCCGGGGGCGGACGGCAGGGCCGGGACGACCGGTGCGGTCGTCGGCTTTCCGGGCGCCGTCGGGGAGGACGGCACCGGCGTCGGTGACCCGGTGAACGCCGGCTCGTCGTGGCACCGGCCGTGGCCGCCGCTCGCGTCGTCGTTCGAGTCGTAGTGGTCGATGTGGTGGTGCACGGTGCGCCCGGTCTTCGTCCCCTTGGAGCCGGAGCCCTTGGAGCCGGAGCCCTTTGACCCGGACGAGCCCTTCGACCCGCTGGATCCCTTGGCGAGCTGGACCGCGTCCTCGCCCGCCGCAGGCGCGTACGCCGCTCGGGCGACGGCGGCCCCCGGCCCAGCCGCGTTCGGCCCCGCCGCGCTCGCGCGGGTCGCGGTGGCGGCCGGTGCGGTTGGTGCGGCTGCTGGGGTCGGCGCGGCCGTGGTCGGCGTGGGGCTGGGCACCGCGGGGCCGGCCGGGGGCGGGCAGGCGGCCTCGGCGCCGTGCCCGCCCGAGCAGCCGGTGAGCACCAGGGCCCCGGCCACCGCCACTCCCGCGAGCGTCAGCAGACGCCTCACACCGTCTCCCCGTCGCCGGCCCTGTCGTCAGCCCCGGTCCCGGTCCCGGTTCCGGTCCCGGCCTCCGACGCCGCGGCGAGGTGCCGTCGGACGAAGTCGATCTCCAGCCGCAGCTGCTTGATCCGCTCCTCCACCACCAGCGACCCGTGCCCGGCGTCGTACCGGTAGACCTCGTGCGGCTTGCCCGACTGCTCCAGCCGCTCGACGTAGTTCTCGATCTGCCGGATCGGGCAGCGCGGGTCGTTGACCCCGGCGCTGATGTAGACCGGCACCCGCACCTGCTCGACGTAGCTGAGCGGCGAGGAGGCGGTGAAGCGCTCCGGGACCTCCTCCGGGGTGCCGCCGAAGAGGGTGCGGTCCAGCGACTTGAGCGCCTCCATCTCGTCGGCGTACGCGGTGTGGTAGTCCGCGACGGGTACGGCGGCGACGCCCAGCGTCCAGCTGTCCGGCTGGACGCCGATGCCCAGCAGGGTCAGGTAGCCGCCCCAGCTGCCGCCGGTGAGCACCAGCCGGCGCGGGTCGGCGAGGCCGCCGGCGACCGCCCACTCCCGGACGGCCGCGATGTCCTCCAGCTCGATCAGGCCGACCCGCTCGTGCAGGGCGTCGGTCCAGGCCTGGCCGTAGCCGGTGGAGCCGCGGTAGTTGACCCGGACCACCGCGAAGCCGTGGTCCAGCCAGGCGGCCGGGCCGGCGGCGAAGGAGTCGCTGTCGTGGTGGGTGGGGCCGCCGTGGATCTCGAACACGGTCGGGAAGGGGCCCTCGCCCGCCCCGGCCGGACGCTGCACCAGGGCGTGCACCCGCCCGCCGGGCCCGTCCACCCAGACGTCCTCGACCGGGACGGAGCCGGGCGGCACCGCGCCGGGCGCCCGCAGCACGACCGTCCCGGCGGTGGAGCGGACGGCGGAGGGCTCGGCGGCGGAGGACCACAGGTACTCGACGGTGCCGTCCGGACGGGCGGTGGCGCCGCCGACGGTGCCGCGCGGGGTGTCCAGCCGGGTCAGCCGACCGTCGGCGAGCGTGTACGAGAACAGTTCGCTGCGCGCCTCGTACTCGTGCTCGACGAGCAGCGCCTCGGCGCCGGGGCACCACTGCGCGGAGACGTCGCCGGGCAGCTCGCGCCCCTGCTCGTCGCGCAGCGGCAGCGCGGTCTCGGCGCCGGTGACGACGTCCCAGATCATCGGCTCCCAGCGGCCGGTGCGCTGGTGGGCCACCAGCAGCCGGGTGTCGCCGTCGACCGGGGCGAAGCCGAGGCAGGCGACGCCGCGCGGCTCGTCCCGGCCGGTCACCTCGTCGAGTTCGGCGACGGTTTCGACGGTTTCGGCGGGCTCTACGGGCTCTACGGGCGCTACGGGCTTGCTCGTCGTGCCGCTCGTGCCGCTCGTGCCGTCGGAGAGGCGGACGATCCGGATCGCGGAGTGCATCGCGTCGCCGTGCTCGGTGTGGTCGATGGCGAGCAGCGTGCCGTCGTAGCTGAGGTCGCCGACGCCGCCGTACTCCGCGTGCCGGTAGATCTCGACGGCCTCGACCGCGCCGGGGCGGCGCAGGTGCAGGGTGGTGCCGTCCTCGTCGGTGGAACGTCCGACGACCACCGTGCCGTCGCGGCCGAGCGCCAGGCCGGCCGAGTAGGAGGGGGCGAGGCCGGGCACGGCCTCCTCGTCGGTGGTGCCGGCGCTGCGGTCCGCGGGCCCGCCGGCGAAGGGCTGGCGGCGCCAGACGCCGAACTCGTCGCCGTCGTGGTCGTCGAACCACCACACCCAGGCGCCGTCGGGGGACAGCTCGGCGTCGGTGGTGCCGTTCGGCCGGTCGGTGACCTGCCGGTGGGTGCCGGTGACCCGGTCCCAGGCGTAGACCTCGTAGGTGCCGGTCGCGTTGGACACGTACAGCGCCCGGTCGGGGGCGTCCTCGGCCCAGTCGGGGAGTGACACCCGTGCTGCCCTGAACCGCTGCTCCCACGCCGGTACGGCGCTCTTCTCCTCGCTCATCCGACCATCCAACCCGATCGGGGGGACAGAACGGAACGGGCGGGGGACGGAACGGGGGGGGGCGCGGGGCGCGCCCCCCCCCCGCCCCCCCCCACCCCCCCACCC
>NZ_JBHWIJ010000169.1:11119-18282 GCF_042732255.1 Kitasatospora sp. NPDC059803
GGGCGGGTGGCCGCAGCTCACCCGCCCGCCCCACTCGCCCCGTCCCTCCCACCCGTTCCGGGGAGTCCGTTCCCGGGAGCCCGCTCGTTCCTGTGAGTCCGTCCGCTCCCGCGCGCCCGCTCGGTCCCGCTAGCCCTTCCGCGGCAGCAGCCGGACCAGGCCCACCAGCACCAGCTCCAGCACCGCCAGCGCCGTCACGCTGCGGCCGAACGCGGCCGCCGGGTCGCCTCCGCCGTAGTAGAGCAGGCCGATCAGCGCGATGCCCAGCGCCCCGCCGACCTGCTGCACGGTGGCCAGCACCCCGGCGGCCGAGCCGACCAGCTGGGGCTCGACCCCGGCCAGCACCACGGAGGTCACCGGGGCGATCACCAGGCCCATCCCCAGGCCGTCCACGAACAGCCCCGGCGTCAGCCACCACACGCTCCCGCCCGGCGCGCCGTACACCGCGAGGGCGAGCAGGCCCAGCCCGACGGCCATCAGCAGCCCGCCGACGCCGATCGTCCGGGCCCCGCCGAGCCGGGCGGCGACGCGGTGGGTGGCGTTGGAGGTGAGCAGGTAGCCGAGGCCGATCGCCGTGAACACCAGCCCGGCGCCGAGCGCGTCCAGGCCGCGGCCCAGCTGGAGGTACAGGGCGAGCACCAGGAAGAAGGACGCCTGGCCGAGCCAGAAGGCGAGCTGGGCGAGCAGACCGGCGCCGAAGGCCCTGGTCCGGAACAGCCGGGTGTCGACCAGCGGGGCGGCGGAGCCGGGGCCGGAGTCGCTGCCGGAGCCGGTGGCGGTGGCGGTGGCGCGGGTCCGGGTGCGGTGCTGATGCACCACGAAGCCGGCCAGCAGGGCGACCGCGCCGCCCAGGCAGAGCCAGGTCCACAGCGGCCAGCCCTGTGCGGGGCCCTGGATCAGCGGCAGCACCAGGGCGGTCAGCGCGGTGGTGACCAGCAGCACGCCCACCGGGTCCAGGCCCGGCCGTTGCGGGGCGCGCGACTCCGGCAGGCAGCGGCGGACCAGGGCCAGGGCGGCCAGACCGATCGGCAGGTTGATCAGGAAGCAGCTGCGCCAGCCGAGTCCGAAGAGGTCCGCCCGGATCAGCAGCCCGCCGATCAACTGGCCGAACACCGCGCCGACGCCCATGGTCAGCCCGTACCGGGCGAAGGCCCGCGCCTGCGCCGCGCCGCTGAACGCCGTCCGCAGGATCGCCAGCACCTGCGGGCCCATCAGCGCCGCCGCCAGGCCCTGCACCACCCGGGCGCCGACCAGTGCGGCGGCGGTGGGGGCGAGGCCGCAGCCCGCGGAGGCGAGGGTGAACAGGGCCAGGCCGAGCCCGAACACCCGGCGCCGGCCGTACCGGTCGCCGAGCCGGCCGGCGGTGACCAGGCCGGCGGCGAGGGCCAGGCTGAATCCGGCGATCACCCACTGGACGGCGGCCGGTCCGGCGCCCAGGTCGGCCTGGACGGACGGGACGGCGACGTTGACGACGAAGAAGTCGAGGGCGGTCATGAAGGTGGCGGTCAGGACGACCGCCAGCAGGCCGCGCGGGGCGCCGGCCGCCGCCTCGGCCTCCGGCGCGGTGGTGCTCGTGGTGGTGCTCGCAGTGTTGCTCGCGGCGCCGGGCGCACTGTCGGTTGCATTGCCGGTCGCGGTCGCGGTCGCGGTCGCGGTCGCGGTCGATGGGCGGGCGGTCAGGGCGGAGCTCATCTCGGCTTCTCCTCAGTGGGGTTGGGGGGAGTGGGGCGGGGGCGGTGGGGGTCGCCCCCGACCCGTCCGGCCTGCCGTCAGGCGCCCGGGACGCGGTCCAGGAAGCCGTACACCGAGCCGATCCGCCCGTCCGGCGAGGCCACCAGGACGTCGAAGCCGATCACCACCGGCTCGGCGCCGGCCGGCCCGAGGTTCCAGGTGAACCGGGCGATGTCGTGGTGCGCGTCCACCGGTCCGAGGGTGAACTCCAGCCCGGGGAACTGGGCCTGGGCCGCGCCGATCAGCGCGTCGATCGCGTCCCGGCCGGCGACGGCGGCCAGCGGGTCGGTGTACCGGCCGTCCACGGCCCACACCTCGTCGATCAGCTTGCGGCGGGCGGCCGGGTCGGTCTCGTTCCAGACCGCGAGGTAGCGCTCGGCGAGCTGCTGGAGGGCGGTGGCGGTGATCTCGGTCATGGTCTTCTCCCGTGTCCCGGTGGGTGGTTGAGCGGCTCGTTCCCGCTGCTCACCAAGGTAGGGACGGGCCGGCGCGGGCGAATCGGTCACGTATCGGCATGGGGGTACGTAGCGTCCGGCGGGGGGTACGTAGGTGTGCTCGGCGGGCCCGCCCGTACCTGCGGCCGGGAGGGCCTCGGTAGGGTCGGGGGCATGCTGTACGGGAGGGAACACGAACAGTCCGTCGTGGCGGGACTGTTGGACGCGGCACGGGAAGGCCGCAGCGGGGTGCTGCTGCTCCGGGGCGAGCCCGGGATCGGCAAGACCGCGCTGCTGGACCACGCCGTCGGGCGGGCGGGCGAGGCGTTCCGGGTGATCCGGGCGGCAGGCGTCGAGTACGAGGCGGAACTGCCCTTCGCCGGGCTGAGCCTGCTGCTCGCACCCGGCCTCGACCGGCTGCACGCCCTGCCCGGGCCGCAACGGCGCGCCCTGGAGGCGGCGTTCGGGCTCGCCGAGGAACGCGCCCCGGCCGACCGGCTGCTGGTCGGGCTCGCCACCCTCGGACTGCTCGCCGAACTCGCCACCGAACAGCCCCTGTTGTGCGTCGTCGACGACGCACAGTGGCTGGACGACGCCTCCCTCGACGCCCTGCTGCTGGCCGCCCGCCGGCTCCAGGCCGAAGGAGTCGCCCTGCTGCTCGCCGCCCGCACCGGCGGTGCCGCACCGGAACTCCCGACCACGGGCTTCCCCGAGCTCCGACTGACCGGCCTGCCCGAGCCCGACGCCGCCCGGCTCCTGGACCACCGGGCCGGCCCCGACCTGCCCGCCGCCGTCCGCGAGCGGCTGCTCGTCGAGGCGGCCGGCAACCCGCTCGCCCTCACCGAACTCCCCATCGCCACCGGGGCGCAGGCGAACACCCCCGGCTCGCCGGCACCCTCGCCCGGCGGCCTGCCGCTCACCAGCCGGCTGCTGATCGCCTTCCACGGCCAGGTCACCGGCCTGCCCCCGGCCACCCAGACCCTCCTGCTGGTCGCCGCCGCCGAGGAGACCGGCGAACTCGACGTCGTCCTGCCCGCCGCGGCCGCCCTCGGCGTCCCCGCCGAACACCTCGGCCCCGCCGAGGAATCGGGCCTGGCGAGCGTCACCCCCGACCGCCGGATCGCCTTCCGCCACCCGCTCCTGCGCACCGCCATCCTGCAACGCGCCCCGCACCACCAGCGACTGACGATCCATCAGGCCATCGCCGGAGTGCTGCCGGACGGCGACCGCCGCACCTGGCACCAGGCCCACGCCGCCACCGCCCCCGACGCCGCCCTCGCCGATGCGCTGGAACGCGCCGCCGTCCGCGCCGAGGCCCGCGGCGCCCACGGCGGCGCCGCCGCCGCGTACGAGCGGGCCGCCCGGCTCACCCCGGACCGCGACGCCGCCACCCGCCGCCTCGTCCTGGCCGCCGAAGCCGCCACCGAAGAAGGGAAGTTGGCGCAGGCCGAGACACTCGCCGACGAGGCCGGGGCCCGCACCGACAACCCCCTGGCACACGCCCTGCTCGACCAGGTCCGGGCCACCGCGCACTTCTGGCGCGGCTCCTACCCGACCGCCTACCGGCTGCTGCTCGACGCCGCCGGCACCGCCATCGAGGCGCCGCACGCCGCCCGGATGCTGTTCCAGGCCTTCCACACCGCCTGGTACGCGGGCGAGGAACCGGTGATCGCCGTCCTCGACCGGCTGGCCGCGCTACCGCTCGCCGACGACAACCCGCTCACCCCGCTCGCCCACCACCTGCCCGCCGCCGTACTCCCCGCCCTCGGCCGGCCCGCACCGCAGCTCCCCGCCGCCCGCGACACCGCCGCGGCAGCCCGCAAGGCCGGCGCCGAAACCCCCGTCGACCTCGTCCAACTCTGCGGGGCCACCCTCATCCTCGGCCGCGACGACGAGACCGCCGAACTCGGCGGCGAACTCGTCGCCGAAGCCCGCGCCAAGGGCACCATCGGTGTGATGCCCACCCTCCAGTTCTTCCTCGCCGAGGCCGAACTCTTCCACGGCCGCCACCGCGACGCCGAAGTCACCGCCACCGAAGCCCTCGCCCTCGCCCGCGACACCGGCCAGCACCAGTGGACCAGCCAACTCACCGCGCTCCTCGCCTACCTGGCCGCCCTCGACGGTGACACCGACCGCTGCACCCGGCTCACCGCCGAATCCCTCGCCACCACCGGCCCGCAGACCGCCGCCCCCGCAGCCGGCCGCCCCTGGGCCCACTGGGCACTAGCCCTGCTCGACCTCGGCCACGGCCGCGCCGGCGACGCCGCCGACCGGCTGCACACTCTCACCACCGGCCCCCACCGGCACCACGTCAGCGCCACCCGGGCCGTCCCCGACCTGGTCGAAGCCACCGTCCGGTTCGGCACCCCCGAACGCTCCGCCGAACCCTACGAACGCTTCGCCCGCTGGAGCGCCGCCGCCGACCGCCCCTGGACCGAAGCGCTCCGGCTCCGCTGCCAGGCCCTGCTCGGCCCCGACGAACTCGCCGAACCGGCCTACCGCGCCGCCCTCGACCTCCACGAGGGCACCCACCGCCCCTTCGAGCAGGCCCGCACCGCCCTCCTCTACGGCGAATGGCTGCGCCGCTCCCGCCGCCGCACCGACGCCCGCCCCCACCTGCGTGCCGCCCTCGAAACCTTCGAACGCCTCGCCGCCCACCCCTGGGCCGCCCGCGCCCGCACCGAACTCACCGCCACCGGCACCCCGGCCCCCACCAGCAGCCCCACCGGCACCCCCGACTCCCCCCTCACCCCCCAGGAACTCCAGATCACCCGCCTGGCCGCCCAAGGCCTCACCAACCGCGAGATCGCCGCCCAACTCTTCCTCAGCCCCCGCACCATCGCCCACCACCTCTACAAGGCGTACCCCAAACTCCACATCACCTCCCGCACCGACCTCCCCACCACCCTCTGACACCCCCACCCACACCAAAGGGCCCTCCCGAAACACCTCCGGCAGGGCCCTGATCTCCACTCGCGGGGGCTGCCCCCACCTTCGCCGTCGGCCCAGATCCCGGGAGACTCCGCACGGGCTGCGGCACAGGGGGGCGCTCCACACTGAGGCACGGTCACTCAGTCGGTCACGTACAACGTCGGTCACGCACAACGCCAGAGGGCCCACCGGATTTCTCCGATGGGCCCTCTGTACTGGGTCGGGGTGGCGGGATTTGAACCCACGGCCTCTTCGTCCCGAACGAAGCGCGCTACCAAGCTGCGCCACACCCCGGTCCTGCGGTTTGTTGCTCCGTCTCCTTCGCAACGAGTAGAACTCTACCGGACGCTCGCCGAGACACGAAATCCGGTTCTTGGCGGGCGTCCGGTGCAGGTCAGCGGGGGGCCGGGGTGAGGGTGAGGAGGGTGGCCTCGGGGGGGCAGGCGAAGCGGACGGGGGTGTAGCGGTTGGTGCCGCAGCCGGCGGAGACGTGGAGGTAGGAGCGGCGGCCGCCGGCCTGGTGGGTGGAGAGGCCCTTGACCCGTCGGGCGTCGAGGTCGCAGTTGGTGACCAGGGCGCCGTAGAAGGGGATGCAGAGCTGGCCGCCGTGGGTGTGGCCGGCCAGGATCAGCGGGTAGCGGTCGGCGGTGAAGGCGTCGAGGACGCGCAGGTAGGGGGCGTGGACGACGGCGAGGGAGAGGTCGGCGTCGGGGGAGGGGCCGCCGGCGACCTCGCTGTAGCGGTCGCGGCGGATGTGCGGGTCGTCGAGGCCGGTGAATTCGAGGTCGAGGCCGTCGATGGTGAGCCGGCCGCGGGTGTTGGTGAGGTCGAGCCAGCCGGCCGCGTCGAAGCCGTCGCGGAGCTTCTCCCACGGGTTGTGGACGGCGTCGGTGATGCCGCGGCGGCCGGTGCCGTCGGCGTTGTTGAGGCCGTGGGCGCCGCTGCGCATCGCCTGGAGGTAGCGGGCCGGGTTCTTGCGGGCCGGGCCGTAGTAGTCGTTGGAGCCGAAGACGTAGACGCCGGGGAAGTCCATGAGGGGCCCGAGCGCGTCCAGGGCGGCGGGGACGCCGAGGGGGTCGGAGAGGTTGTCGCCGGTGTTGACGACGAGGTCGGGGCGCAGGCCGGCGAGGCTCTGCAGCCAGCGCTGCTTCTTGCCCTGCCCGCTCACCATGTGGATGTCGGAGACCTGCAGTACCCGGATGGGCCGGGCGCCGTGGGGCAGGACGGGGACCTCGACCCGGCGGAGCCGGAAGGAACGGACCTCGTACCCGACGGAGTAGGCGAGGCAGGCGGCGCCGGCGGCGGCGAAGCCGAGGGGAACGGAGTACAGCGGTCGCATCGCTCCATGCTCTCAGACGGTGGATCAGCCGGTGAACGTCCGGTGGCCGTGCGCGGATGCGGGGCCACCGGCGGGTCGGCCACGTGCCGGCGGGTCCGCTGCGTGCCGGTGGCCCCGGTGTCTGCCGACGGGCCGGTTAATGGCAAGCGACCGAACGCCGCAGGTGGGAGACTCGGGGCCATGACGACGCTCAAGGCGAAGCTGCACGAGGACCTCACGGCCGCGATCAGGGACCGGGACGAGCTGCGCTCGTCCACCATCCGGCTCACGCTGGCCGCCGTCACCAGCGAGGAGGTGGCGGGTAAGGCGAAGCGCGAGCTGTCCGATGACGAGGTGCTGAAGGTGATCGGCCGCGAGGCGAAGAAGCGCCGGGAGGCGGCGGAGGCGTTCGACACCGCGGGCCGGGTGGAGCAGGCGGCCCGGGAGCGTTTGGAGGGCGAGGTGCTGGCGGGGTACCTGCCCAAGCAGCTCTCCGACGAGGAGCTGACCGCGATCGTGGCGGCCGCCGTCGCCGAGAGCGGGGCGGCCGGTCCGCAGGCGATGGGCGCCGTGATGAAGCTGGTGAAGCCGAAGGTGGACGGCCTGGCGGAGGGCGGCCGGGTGGCCGCCGCGGTGAAGGCGGCGCTGACGGGCTGAGCCCCGCCGCCAGACCCGAAGGCCAGAAGGGCGCCGGTGGCCAGGGCCCGGATGGCACCGTCGGCCAAGCCCGAAGGGGCGCCCTCCGAGAG